>DASVNL010000669.1:0-28841 GCA_036383875.1 Thermoanaerobaculia bacterium | reverse complement strand
ATTGCGAAAGGTACCGAGGTGGTCGTCACGCGCTACGAGCGCGGCATCGCGTACGTGACGCTTTGGGATGAATTGGGAGCGTAGCTCCCGCCGCACAACAAGGAGAAGAAAACCAAATGCTCAGTCTTTCGACGTGGGTTGTTGCTGGCGGCATCGTGCTCGCCACACTGATGCTCCTCGGATTTGTCGCGCAGATGTACCGCAAAGTCGGCCCGAACGAAGCGTTCGTCGTGTTCGGCGTCGGCGGCACGCGAGTCATCAAAGGCGGCGGCACGCTGGTCTTCCCGATGATTCACAGCTTCCGGACGTTGTCCCTCGAGCTGATGTCGTTCGACGTCGCGCCGAAGCAGGATCTCTACACGAAGCAGGGCGTCGCGGTCACGGTCGAAGCGGTCGCACAGATCAAGGTGAAGAGCGATCAGGAGTCGATCCTCACCGCCGCGGAGCAGTTCCTTTCGAAGACGCCGCCGCAGCGTGAAGGATTGATCCGCCTAGTGATGGAAGGCCATCTGCGCGGGATCATCGGCCAGCTCACGGTCGAGGAGATCGTCAAGCAGCCGGAGATGGTCGCGGACCGCATGCGTGCGACGTGCGCGGATGACATGGACAAGATGGGCCTCGAAGTCGTGTCGTTCACGATCAAGGAAGTCAAAGACGGCAACGACTACATCACCAACATGGGCCGCCCCGACATCGCCCGCGTCAAGATGATGGCCGACATCGCCGCGGCGGAAGCGGATCGCGACACAGCGATCAAACGCGCCGAAGCGCTGCGCGAAGCGGCGATCAAGAAGGCGGAAGCCGATCAGCAGCGCGTGCTCGCCGAAGCGCTCTCACTCGCCGCGCAGGCGTCGGCGCAGAACGATCTCGACGTGAAGCGCGCGCAGCTCAAGGCGCTTACGAAGCGCGAAGAAGCGCAGGCCGACAAGTCGTACGAGATTCAGTCGAAGATCATGGAGCAGCAGGTCGTCGTCGAGAACGTGCGCATCCAGCAGATCGAGAAGCAGGAACAGATCAAGGTGCAGGAAGCCGAGATCCTGCGTCACGAGAAGGAGCTGATCGCGAACGTGCTCAAAGAAGCGGAGATCGAGCGCGCACGCATCGAGATGCTCGCCGCCGCCGAACGCCAGCGTCTCATCAGCGAAGCCGAAGGTCGCGCCGCGTCGGTGCGTACGGAAGGTGAGGCCGAGGCGGAGATCATCTTCCGCAAGGGCGAGGCCGAGGCGAAGGCGATGAATGTGAAGGCGGAGGCGTATCAGGAGTGGAACCAGGCCGCGGTCGTCGACAAGCTGATGACCCAGATGCCGGAAATCGTCCGCGCGCTGGCCGCGCCGCTCGCGAACGTCGACAAGATCACCGTCATCTCGACGGGCGAAGGTGGCGCCGCGGGTGCGCATCGCATCACCGGCGACCTCGCCGCGATCGCCGCGCAGGTCCCGGCGCTGTTCGAAACGTTGTCCGGCATGCAGATGTCGGAGTTGCTCTCGAAGGTGAAGTTGATCGGCGACCCGAAGGCTACGTAGGATGACGCGGCCGGGAGGGCTGTAACGTTCGCGGAACAACCGCGCGCCAGCGAAACGTTCTCCCGGCCGAAGTCGTAGAGAAAGCAGCCATGCCGATCGACAAAAAGAAGATCCTGAACGAGATCCGAATCTTTGCGCTGATGATCCTCATCGTCAGCTCCCTCCGCTCGGTACTGGCCGACTGGAACGACGTCCCCACCGGTTCCATGAAGCCGACCATCCAGGAAGGCGATCGCGTGGTGGTGAACAAGCTCGCGTACGACCTGAAGGTGCCGTTCACCACGATCAACATCGTGAAGTGGGACGATCCGCACCGCGGCGACATCGTGGTGCTGTTCTCGCCCGTCGACGGCGTGCGCCTCGTGAAGCGCGTCGTGGCGGTGCCCGGCGACAACGTCGAGATGCGTGAAAACCAGCTCTACGTGAACGGCAAGCCCGCGAAGCAGTCGCCGATCGCGCTGGTGAGCTCCGACGCGGGTGCGGCGTACGTGCTCGACGAGGATCTCGACGGACACAACCACAAAGTGATGCTGACGCCGGAGATCCCTGCCGTGCGTTCTTTCGCCACCGTCAAGGTCCCGCCCGGCAAGTATTTCGTCCTCGGCGATAACCGCGACAACAGCAACGACAGCCGGTTCATCGGCTTCATCGAGCGCCGGCGAATCGTCGGTGAGGCGGTCGCGGTCGCTTTCTCGCTCGACCGCTCGCGATGGTTCGTTCCGCGAATGGACCGCTTTTTCGAGGGATTAGAGTAGTTCGGACCGAGGTTCAGACAGCCATGCGCAAAGTTTCCCTGCTCGCAGTTGCCCTGCTCACTCTCTTCGCCGCCGTGCTCGCCAGCGCGCAGTACAAACAGGCTCCGAAGACCAACACCACGGGCAAGCCCGCGTCGTCGCCGCTCATCGTGCCGAATGCACAGGCGTCCAAAGGCGGAACGAACTTCCCGCGCATCTCGATGGCCGATGCGGTGAAGCTGCACAAAGAGGGGAAGGCAGTTTTCATCGACGTCCGCTCCAATGAGCAGTTCAGCTTCGGTCACATCAAAGGCTCGATGAGCATCCCGGGCAGCCAGATCGTGAAGCGCTTCGCCGAAGTGCCGCCGCAGAAGGTCGTGATCACGTACTGCGCCTGCGACGCCGAACAGTCGTCAGGCCGCGCCGTCAACGAGCTCCTCGGCCACGGCGTCCGCAACGTCTTCGCCCTCAAGGGCGGCTGGAACGAGTGGAAGCGCGGCGGACATCCGATCGCCGCGGGCCCGAAATAAGAAGCGCGTGAGAGGTCTGCCGCCTAACCCTGCGGCAGATACTCAGGCGCCGGCTCGTAGTTGAAGAACTTCGTGATGTCGTTCCGAAACACGAGCTTGAAGTCGCCGATCGGACCGTTGCGCTGCTTCGCGATGATGATCTCGGCAATGCCCTTCTCTTCCGTGTCCTTGTTGTAGACCTCGTCGCGATAGATGAACAGCACGAGGTCCGCGTCCTGCTCGATCGAGCCGGACTCGCGCAAGTCGGAGAGCTGCGGACGATGATCGCCGGTGCGCTGTTCCGACCGGCGTGAGAGCTGCGACAACGAGAGCATCGGCACGCCAAGCTCCTTCGCGATCTGCTTCAAGCTGCGCGAGATCTGCGAAACCTCCTGCTGCCGCGACTCGACTTTTCCTTTGATGGCCATGAGCTGGAGGTAGTCGACCATGATCATGTCGAGCCCCGCCTCCATCTTGAGTCGCCGCGCCTTCGCACGCATCTCCAGCGGATCCATGCCCGCCGTATCGTCAATGTAGATCTTCCCCTTCGCGAGTCGCGCCGACGCCTCCGCCAACTCCCGCCAGTTCCGCTCCGACAACATCCCGCTGCGAATCAGGTGATTCGACACGCCCGACTCGGACGAAAGAATGCGCAGCCCGATCTGCTCTTTCGACATTTCGAGCGAGAAGACGCCCACGCTGTACAACCGATCGCCCGACCGCGGCGCGCCGTCCTTGCCAGGGAGCGCGATGGATTCGGCGATGTTCATCATGAATGACGTGTTGTGCGTGACCGTGAATCCGTCGGTCACGTAGGTGTGCGACGGATGAGAGACTGCGATGCACTGCGTCTGCGTAAATCGCGTCGGTTTGATGGA
This sequence comes from Thermoanaerobaculia bacterium, assembly GCA_036383875.1. Lineage (GTDB taxonomy): Bacteria > Acidobacteriota > Thermoanaerobaculia > Gp7-AA8 > Gp7-AA8 > QHVT01. The sequence goes on along the minus strand of DASVNL010000669.1, from coordinate 25,197 downwards.
TCGAATCGTGAGGCGTCGAGTTCGTGCGCGGGGCTTGCGACGCTCCTCTTTCTCGCGCAGGAGAACGAGATCGAGTTCGGGCGGAACCTGAAGATTGCAAACGTACGCCGGTCGTCCGGTGCGCGACTCGTCGCGATAGGTGTAGCGAGTCTGTTTCTCGAAGTAGCTCGCGGTTCCGCCGATCGATCGCACGAGCTCCACGACGTTCTGCGCCAGACGTTCACTGCAGGATGAGAAACGGACGCTGCCCCAGCTCTCGACCCATCCGTCCGTGTCGAGGAGGCCTTTGAGTAATCGCGTTCGCTCGCGCAGAGAAGCGTTCAGGTACTGCTTGGGGATGAACTTGTCCTGCGCGCGGCAGCCCCAGACCCCAAGCGATTCCAGCGACGACTTGAGCGGATTCGGCGTGCGAAAGCCTCGGCCGCGAGTCTTCGGCCCGCGTTGCACGATCCGATAGTCATATCCGCCACTCGAGGTGATGTCGAAATCGCGGTCAACGACATGCTGAACTGCTTCGAGAAGCTCGGCGCTGGCGGTCGAGAACTGCACGCTTGCGCCGTGAGTCGTTCCATCGCCGAGGAGAACTCCGAGGAGCCAGGGATCGACCGGCAGAGCTTCGTTTGTTCCGAACTCGCCAGAAAAGGTCTCGATCCAAATCCGGCCGCGGTAGCGCTGGCGCTCGAGCATCTCGATGAGTTGTTCGGTCGTAACGACGCGCGGCTCGTTCCAGCCGCGGTAGTGAACGCGCCACAAATGTTCGAGACAAGCTTCGGTCGAACGACCGTCGGAGAACTCGATGCGATACACCTCGCGCTCGCCTTGCGGGAACACGCCGATGACTCGCGACTCCTGGCCATCCACGGACGCGAGCTCGTCGCCGACACGCAGCGACCCCATGCACTTCCACCCTTCCCGCGTTAGTACTTTTGCGTCGAGAGGCTGAGCCTTCCCCATCGACGGTCGTGCGGCGAGGATGATCAAGTCGCCGGGCTGGAAGCCCGAGGTCATTTCGTTGAAGCGGTCGTAGCCTGTCGGCAGGCCAGTGACCAAACGCCCGGCGTTCGCGTGCATTTGCTCGATCGCGCTCATGTTGATGCGCGTGATCTTGTCGAGGCCCATGAACCCCTTCTCGGTGGTTCCTTCGGCGATCTCGTACAGCGATTTCTCGGCGATGGTGAGGACTTCGGCGGGCTCGCTGGGTGCGTCGAGGGCGGCGCGCATGACGCTGTTGCCCATCACGATGAGGCGCCGCAGCATCGACTTTTCTTTGACGATCTTCGCGTAGCGCTCGACGTTCGCGACGTCGGGGACGACGTCGAGGAGCGCGGAGATGTACGACACGCCGCCGACCTGCTCGAGCAGCCCGTGCTTCGCCAGCTCTTCCTTGAGCGTCAGCGGCTCGATGTGATGGCTCTGCTCCGCCATCCGGCGCATCGTCGCGAAGATCGTGCGATGCGCGTCTTTGAAAAAGTCTTCGGTGTCGATCGTACCGATGATCCGGTAGAACGCGTTGTTGTTGATGAGGATGGCGCCGAGGACGGCTCGTTCGGAGTCGGGACTCTGCGGCATCTGCCGGTCGATTGAAACGTCGAGTTGAGCTACGGACATGGAGCGATGCGGCGATTCTGAACCAGGTGGAGTCGATCCGAGTGAGTTGCGAGGACCTTCCTCAGTAAATCCGCAGGCGGTGGAGTGGGAGTTCCACAGGGTGTGGAAATCTCACGACAGGCTTGACAACAAAAACCGCCGGAATCCCCTCCGTCGCTCAGCCGTTCCTCTCACGCACGGAACCTTCCGATTCCGCACTGCGTCACACACCACCGGAGGATCTTGATGAAGCGTACTCTTGTCAGTCTCGTCTTGCTTGCTGCGAGCGCGTCGGCGTTCGGGCAGCAGCAGGCGGCCGCCCCGGCCGCGGCGGGCACCAGCAACACGAACAAACAGATCGTCGCGCTCGTGAACGGTGAGTCGATCACGCGCGAGAAGCTCGACGGGCTCTGGGAGCGGATGAGCCCGAAGATGAAGTTGCAGTACGAGCGGAACGGTGGCGGGAAGATGGGCTTCCTCGACAACTACATCCGCAAGGTGCTGATGCTTCAGGAAGCACGGAAGAACGGCTTCGATGCGAAGCCCGGCGTGATCGCGGAGATGCAGTCCGCGAGTGAGTCCGCACTCTTCGACGCGTACGTCCGCGACGTCGTCGCCGGCACGGTCATCACCGAAGACGAGCTGCGCAAGTTCTACGACGACAACCTGCCGGACTTCACCAGCGAGCAGGCCAAGCTGCGCCTGATCCGCGTGGCCAAAGGCGAGCGTCCGAACGAGGCGCGCGAGGCGATGTCCGGCATCATGACCGGCCTCCTCAACGCGCGCACCGAGCTGGCCAAGGAAGGCCGCCACGTGCGCGACCTTCGCGATGAGTTCAGCAAAGTCGCGGAGAAGGTCTCCCAGGATCCGTCCGGCGATCGCGGCGGCGAGCTCGGATGGGTCGAGCGCGGCCGTCTGCCGCAGAAGCTCGAAGAGGCAGCGTTCTCGATGCCCGTCGAAACCGTCAGCGGCATCATCGACATGGACGACTCGTTCGCGCTCATCTACCTCGAAGAGCGCGGCAATCGCACCGAGACCTACGAAGAAGTCCGCGGCACGATCCGCGAGTACCTCCTCGGCCGCAAGCAGCGCGACGTCGTCGACGCCGTGAACAAAACCACCGCCGGTCTCCGCACCCGCGCGCAGGTCCAGACCTTCCCTCAGAACATCGAATAGCGATCCGATGTGAGCGTCCCGTGCTCGACATGAGCACGGGACGCGTTTCAGCTACGAGCGCGACTCAGGGGAAGACGTCGACTTCGGGATCGTTTTCCTTGCCGTTCGCAATGATCGAGTACTTGTACTTGCGGACTTCGGGGAACGTTCCCGTCGTGCAGCGAAACTTGCAGTCGCTCGCGCCGCCGTTGCCGTACTTCAGATCCGTGTATCCAGGCATGTCGATCTGGAACTCGAAATCGGCGCACCAGCGAATCTTCTGATTCGCCTTCTGCACGCGAACCGGATCCTGATCCGGTACTGCGAGACCGCTTGAATTGAGGGTGAGGCGGACGACCTTCTCAGACTGCTCTGATGCCATGGCTGAAGCTCCTCTCTAGCGTTTGACCGTTTGCTGCGGGGTGGACCGTGCGCCCGCAACGATGGCATCCAGCCTACCGTTTTTCCTCAGGTTCGCAAATTCCGGATCACGAAGAATGTCGTCTGGCGTGTAACCAAGACGCAAAGCTTGCTCAATGCGAAGGATCGCCTCGTCCTCGGTATGCGCGATGTTGGCAATGACCGCGGCCTCATACGCATTCGACGCGGACTGCGGATCGACCTCGAACGCACGAAGGATCGCAGCGCGCGCGTCGCGAGGACGGTCGATCTTCGCGAGGATGCTCGCGCGTGAGCGATGCGCGCGCGCGTCATTCGGATTGACGCGAATCGCGGCGTCGCACAGCTCGAGCGCGCGCAGATACGCCTGTCGCGCCTTTGCGGATTGTCCGGGCATCCAGCGATACGCGTCGCCGAGGTTGCGCGCGTAGAGGAAATGTTGCGATTCGAGTTGCACGGCTTTCTCGAATGACGCGGCCGCGTCGGGGAAGCGGCCGAGGAAGTATTGGCAAGTGCCCTGATTCGAATAGCTCTGCGCGAGCGGCGCGCGTTTGATCGACGCCGAGTAAACCTGCAGCGCTTCTTCGTAGCGGCCGAGGAGCTGATACATCACGCCGAGATTGTTGTAGCCGCGCTCATTGTCGGGAACGAGCTCCACGACCTTCTTGAATTGCGGAATCGCGTCCGCGTAGCGCGACTGGCTGTAATAGAACGCGCCGAGTTTGCTGTAGCCGCCCCAATAGCCGGGCTGCAGCGCAATCGCGTTCTTGTACGAAGTCTCGGCGTTCTTCACGTCGCCCGATGCTTTGTACGTTTCGGCGAGGCCGAGCACCGCGTCCGCGTTGTTCGGCTGCTGCGACAACACGCGCACGTACGCGTCGACAGCCTCGTTGTAGCGGCCCGTCTGACGTCGCAGTTCGCCGAGCGTGATGTTCACATCGAGGCTTTGCGGATCGGCTTGCAGCGCACGTTCCGCGGCTTCGCTTGCGGACGCGGCGAGCTCCGGCTGGCGAGTGATCTGGAACTTGCGCAGATACGCGCGCGCCAATGCTGATTGCACCGACGCGGAGGTGCCGAGGTCTTTGAGGATGTCGATGGCGGAGTTGATCGAGTCGACGCTGTCGTAGCGGCGCAGATGACCGAGAGCTTCGAGGTAACGACGCTGCGACACGGCAGGATCGAGCGCGAGTCGCGCGGGCGCGCTGCCTAACGACAAATTCCTCGCGACGCTGTCCGCGACGTTGTCCTGGACGCCGAAGAGATCGTTCGTTGATCCTTCGATCAGGTCGCGCTTTTCCTGATTGTTCGTCAGGTCGAGGACGGAATAGGTCACGCGGATGCGATCGGCTTCGCGCATCATCGAGCCGGTGAGGACGAAGTTGGCGCCGAGGGAGTTGGCGGCTTTGCGGGGATCGCCGGCGGCGGGATCGCTCGGCAGCGGGCGGATCACCTGGATGGTTTGAAAGTGTGCGAGTCGCGCGGTGAGCGTCTCGGCGAAACCGTCGACGACGAGCTGGCCGTTCGGATCGCCGGTGAGGTCCTGAAAGCGCAGCACCGCGAGGTACTTCTTCGCGACTGCGGCGGGAGTCGTTGCTGTCGCGGCGGGTGTGTTCGTGATGCGATCGCGCGACAGGAAGATCACGCCGCCAATGAAAATCGCGAGGCCGAGGGCGGCGACGATCGCGATGGCGATCGGGCGCTTCGTGCTCGCGGGATCCGGCATCTTGTGAAAGCCGCTCTCCTCCGCGATCACGCGATCGCGCAGCAGGCGCAGCTCGCGTGCGAGATCGCGCGGCGATGAGTAGCGATCGTCCGCGGCCTTCTCGAGCAGACGCTTGATGATGTCTGCGAGCTGCGCGGGGGCGCGCACGTTCTTTCGATTCACCGGCTCCGGCTCGGCGTGCAGGATCGCGGACAGTGTGTCGATCGCGGTCTCACCTTCGAACGCGGCTTTGCCCGTCACGAGCTCGTGGAGGATCGCGCCGAGCGCGAACTGATCGGAGCGGAAGTCGAGGCGGCGTCCCGTCGCCTGTTCGGGCGACATGTAGCCGACCGTGCCGAGGATCGTGCCGGGGTTCGTGCCGGGCATGTCCATCTGCAGCGTGTTCTCGCCTGTGTTGCCCACCGGCGACATGATCTTGGCCAGGCCGAAGTCGAGAATCTTCACGAACCCGTCGCGGGTCACCATGATGTTCTCGGGCTTGAGATCGCGATGCACGATGCCGCGTTCGTGCGCGGCGGCGAGACCGTCGGCGATCTGCGTGGCGATGTCGAGGACCGTGCGGATCGAGACCGCGCCCTCCTGCACGAGCGTGCGGAGGTCTTTCCCCTCGATGTACTCCATCACGATGAACGGCGTGCCTTCGTCGGCGCCGACCTCGTGGATCGTCACGATGTTTGGATGATTCAGCGCGGACGCGGAACGCGCTTCCTGCGTGAATCGCGAGAGCGTGTCCTTCTCCGCCGCGAGCCGCGTCGGGAGCATCTTGATCGCGACTTTGCGTCCGAGTTTCGGATCGCGGGCGACGAAGACCTCGCCCATGCCGCCCGCGCCGATCGGGCCGAGCACTTCGTAGTGACCAAGGGTCTCGCGAATGGTTCCCATGCAGACCGATTCAGACAGGGTGGAAAACTGACGGATTCTACTGGTGCGGGGCGCAAAACAAAAACGGCGGACCGAAGTCCGCCGTTCTCACAAATTCCGGTAGAGAAAAGACTAAGCCGTCTGGAGCATCCTCACGGCGCGCTTCCACTGCGCGCGGGAGCGGCGCACGTGCTTGCGGGAGCGGCGATGCGTTTCGCGCCACGTCGAGAGCTTCTGCGACTTCTCGTCGATCGCGCGACGCCACAGCGCGATCGCGCGGTCGAGGTGCTCGGAAGCAACTTTGAGGCGCCGGCGTGCCTCGTCTGCGAGCGTGCCGTGCGCGGTGGCCATCTTCGGCTCGACGACGCGCAAAGCGGCGCGCATGCGTGCCTGTTCGATCTGCGGGAGCGGCGTGGTCAGGAGGTTCCGGGCCAGGCCGACGCCGCGCAGCGCGCCGATGAACCACTTCGCCGGATCCCACTGGTACCAGCGGATGCCGTTGCGGAAGTCGGCGGGGAAGCGGTGATGGAAGGAGTGATAGCCCTCACCGAGCGTGAGCAGCGCGACCAGCCAGTTGTCCCGCGCCGAAACCTCGGCGTTGAACAGCGGCTTGCCGAGCGCGTGCGCCAGCGAGTTCACGAAGAACGTGGTGTGGTGAATGACCGCGATGCGGAGGAAGCCGCCCCACAGCAGGCCGGCGATCGGATTGCCGAACGCGGCGCCGATCAGAGTCGGCAGGCCGAAGCCCACGAGAATCAGGATGTGCTTGTGCCACTTGTGCTGCCACATCACGACCGGGTTGGCGAGCAGGTCCGGCGAGTTCGAGAACGTGTCGTCGCGCTCGTCATTCTTGTAGAAGATCCAGAGGATGTGCGCCCACCAGAACCCGCGCTGGATGTTGTACGGATCCCAGTCCTTGTCGACGTACTTGTGGTGCACGCGATGGCTGGAGGACCACCACAGGATCGAGTTCTGCGCGGCCATCGCGCCGAAGATCGCGAAGAAGTACTGGATCGGCTTCGCCGCTTCGTAGCTCTTGTGCGAGAAGAACCGGTGGTATCCCGCGCAGATCGAGATGCCGACCGCGAGATACATTCCGATGAGGAGCGCCGGCATCCAGAGCGAGAACCCCGCGTACCAGGTGTAGGCTGCGGTTCCGGCGATGCCGATGACGGGCGTAAGGGTGAGGAACGCGATGTTCACCCAGTCCTTTTTCAAGACCTTCTTCTGCTGAGCTTCGATGACGACACCTCCAAGAGTCCGGCTAGTATGCACTTCCCCGGCCCGCCTGAGAACGTGGCTCGCTACTGCGCTATTCGCCGCGGTTGTGACATTTCCTCACATGGCCGCGGCCGCCGATGTGCATCAGCAAGTCCGTCGCTGGATGGCTGAGGCCCAGCAAACATCGAACCCGATCCGCCTCTACATGCTCGCGCTCGACATCAAAAAGGCGCTCGATCAGGCGTTGAAGAAGAATCCGAACGACACGGAAGTGCTGCTCGATCTCGTGCGATTTCACGCGGTGACGCCGAAGATCGCAGGCGGCGATCCCGCCGCGGCGCAAGCGTTCGCGAAGAAGCTCGCGACGCTCGACGCAGGCCTCGGCCACTTCGCAACCGGCTATCTCGCGTATCGCGAGAAGCAGTTCGGAATCGCGCGGCGCGAGTTGAATGAAGCGGTGAAGCAGACGACCGGCGCACATCGCACGCTCGCGCTGCAGTGGCTCGGCTGGCTCTCGCAAGAGTCGCAGCAATACGACGACGCGTTCGCGGCGTGGGAGCAGTTGCGCGCGAGCGATCCGAAAGCGCTGTACGAGATCGCGCGCACGTCGACGTTCTGTCATTGCCAGACCGCGCGCGGCAAAGCGGCGCTCGACGAGTATTTGAAGTTGCGGCCCAGGGACGAGGACGCGCGGAAGCTGATCGAGACGTTCAGTCGTTGATGGTTGATCGTTGATGGTTGATAGGAGCAAAGACCCCCGGCCTTCCATCAACCATCAACGATCAACCATCAACTAGAATCCCGCCTCATGACCACCACCGCTCACGAGACCCGAGTCATTCGCGCGCCGCGCGGCACGTCCATCAGTTGTCAGGGATGGCAGCAGGAGGCGGCGCTGCGGATGCTGATGAACAACCTCGATCCCGAGGTTGCGGAGCGGCCGGAGCAGCTCATCGTGTATGGCGGCATCGGTAAGGCCGCGCGCAACTGGCCGTGCTACGACGCCATCGTCGCGACGCTGAAGCGTTTGAAGAATGACGAGACGCTGCTCGTGCAGTCGGGCAAGCCGGTCGGCGTGTTCCGCACGCACGAGAACGCGCCGCGCGTGCTCATCGCGAACTCGAACCTCGTGCCGCATTGGGCGACGTGGGACGAGTTCCGCCGTCTCGATGCGCTCGGACTCACGATGTACGGACAGATGACTGCGGGCTCGTGGATCTACATCGGCACGCAGGGCATTCTGCAGGGTACGTACGAATGCTTCGCGGCGGTTGCGAAGCAGCGCTTTGGTGATTCGTTGAAGGGCAAGCTCGTGGTCACCGCGGGACTCGGCGGGATGGGTGGCGCGCAGCCGCTCGCCGCGACGATGAATGAGGCCACTGCGTTGGTCGCGGAAGTGGATCGCACGCGCATCCAGCGTCGCATCGAGAAGCGCTACCTCGATGAAGAAGCGCCGACGCTCGACGCGGCGATTGCGCGCGCGCTCGAAGCTCGCGATCGCGGCGAAGGGATCTCGATCGGCGTCGTCGCGAATGCGGTCGAACTGCTCGAAGCGCTCATCGCCCGCGGCATCGTCCCCGACATCCTCACCGATCAAACGTCGGCGCACGACGAGCTCACCGGCTACGTTCCAACCGACATGAGTTATGAGGACGCTTTAGCGTTACGAGAAAGCGATCCAAAAAAATATATCGATTTATCGTACGAGACGATGGCGCGTCACATGCGCGCGATGATCGAGCTGCAGAATCGCGGCGCGGTCACGTTCGACTACGGCAACAACCTTCGCGGCCAGGCCTTGAAGGCCGGCGTCGCGAACGCCTTCGACGTCGGCGGGTTCGTCCCGCTGTTCATCCGACCGCTGTTCTGCGAAGGCAAAGGTCCGTTCCGCTGGGCCGCGCTGTCCGGCGATCCGAACGATCTCTTCGTCACCGACGAGGCGATCCTCGAGCTCTTCCCGGACGACGCGCCGCTGCATCGCTGGATCCGCATGGCGCAGAAGCGTGTCGAGTTCCAGGGATTGCCGGCGCGCATCTGCTGGCTCGGCTACGGCGAGCGTGACAAAGCGGGTCTGCTGTTCAACCGGCTCGTCGCGGAGGGGAAAGTCTCCGCGCCGATCGTCATCGGCCGCGATCACCTCGACTCCGGCTCGGTGGCGTCGCCGAATCGCGAGACCGAGGCGATGAAGGACGGGTCGGATGCGATCGCGGACTGGCCGATCCTCAACGCGATGCTGAACACCGCGTCGGGCGCGACGTGGGTCTCCGTGCATCACGGCGGCGGCGTCGGCATCGGCTACTCGCTGCACGCGGGCATGGTCGTCGTCGCGGATGGAACGGACGACGCGGCGGAGCGCTTGAAGCGCGTCCTCACCGCCGATCCGGGCACGGGCGTGATGCGTCACGCCGACGCCGGGTACGACGAGGCCATCGATGCGGCGCGCGAACGCGGCGTCGACATCCCGATGTTGTAGGGATCATGGCTGACCTGAAAAAACGCGCCGCCGAAGTCAGCGCGCGGCTGAAGAAGCGCTATCCCGACGCGAAGTGTTCGCTCGATTTCACCAATGCGTTCGAGCTGCTCATCGCGACGATCCTCTCCGCGCAGTCCACCGACGTGCGCGTGAACATCGTCACGAAGTCGTTGTTTCGCAAGTACCCGGGACCGCGCGAGTTCGCGAACGCCGATCTCGTCGCGATGGAGACGGACGTCAAGCAGACCGGCTTCTTTCGCAACAAGGCCAAGGCCGTCATCAACTGCGCGAAGGCGATCATGGAGAAGCACGGCGGGGAAGTGCCGCGCACGATGGACGAGCTGACCGCGCTGCCCGGTGTTGGACGCAAGACGGCGAACGTCGTTCTCGGTAACGCGTATGGCATCAACGTCGGCGTCGTCGTCGACACGCACGTCGGACGCGTCTCCGGACGCCTCGGCTTCACCGAACACGCCGACGCCGAGAAGATCGAGCAGGACCTGATGGCGCTCGTGCCGCAGAAAGAGTGGACCGTCTTCGCGCACCGGATGATCTATCACGGCCGCGAGACGTGCATCGCGCGCAAGCCGCAATGCGAGGTCTGCGTGCTGAACGACCTCTGCCCGAGCGCGGAGATCGTTACGGCAAGTCCTTCGTCCCCGCCTTCGTCCAGGGCCCGCACCGCGCGATCCGCCACGCCGTCTTCAAAGACCCCAGCCCAAAGCCGTACTTCGAAATCGCCGCGCGCCCGTAAGCCGAGCAAGTCGGAGTAAAGCGGCAGGTCACGCGACCGCGCAGGTGCGGCGAGACGTGCGCGCGATACTCGTCGATGACGAACAGCGCGCCGCGCGCCGCGAATCCGCGTCCGTGCGGAACCGCGAAGTCGTGAATCGCGATGATCGCCACGATCGCGATGATGGCTACCTTCGTTCTGCTGCTTTTGCGGAATCCCACAGTGCGTCCATCTCTTCGAGCGTGAGCTGATCGAGATCTTTCTCCTGCTCGCGCACGCGTGCTTCCATCCACTCGAAGCGTCGCGTGAACTTGCGATTCGTCGACTGCAGCGACTCCTCGGCGTTCACATTCATCTTGCGCGCAACGTTCGCGATCGTGAACAGCACGTCGCCGAGCTCGTCGTGCATCTTCGCCGCGTCGCCTGAATTCACTGCTTCGCGCAACTCTGCGATCTCTTCGTCGAGTTTGCGGAACACATCGTCCGTCGCTTCCCAGTCGAAGCCGACGCGCGCGGCCTTCTCCGTCAGACGACCAGCTTTGAGGAGCGCGGGCATCGAGCCGGGGACGCCGGCGAGCAGACTCTTGTTCTCGGCCTTGCGCTCGTCCTGCTTCAGCTTTTCCCAGTTGACGAGCACCTGTTCCGCGTCGCCTGCGACGACGTCGCCGAAAACGTGCGGGTGGCGGCGTACGAGCTTGTCGTGAATCGCGGTGATGGAGTCGTAGATGTCGAACGTCCCCTCTTCGCGCGTGATCTCCGCGACGAACACCGCTTCGAGCAGCATGTCGCCGATTTCTTCGAGGAGCGCGGCGCGATCGTCGCGGTCGATGGCGTCGACGACTTCGTACGCTTCCTCGATCACGAACGGCTTGAGATCGGGCAGGGTTTGCTTGCGATCCCACGGACAACCGTCCGGTCCGCGCAGGCGCGTCATCAGTTGAACGAGCTCATCAAAGGAACGCTTCATGCGGCGCATTGTAGTGATCGCGCAAGCTGCTAGCATGCTGCGCAGCCAATGGCCAATCACGTCCTCATTGTTGCGGGCGAGCACACTGCGCGCGCCTCGGCCGAGGTCGCGCGCTCGCTCCGGTTCACCCCGGTGGTGGCGCACTCGGAACAAGAGGCGGTCGAACTGCTCGATCGCGAGCGGTTTCGCCTCATCGCGGTGAGTGGCAGCTCGGCGTGGCAGCGCGTGCGCGACGCCGCCGAAGCGCGACAGCCGATGGCGCGCGTGCTCGAACTTCCGGAGCTCGCGGGCGACGACGCGATGATCCGCCGATTGATGACGCGCTACCTCGCGCCGGCGTCCTCCGATCGCGCGCGATTCACGACGGAAGAGCGCTATCGATTTCTCTCCAGCATCCTCGAGACCTTCACGACCACGCTCGAATTGCGCGAAGTCCTGCGACGCATCGTCGCCGTGACGCGCGAAGAATTCGGCGCGGATCGCGCGTGGCTCCTGCATCCGGTGCACGAGCAGGCCGAGTTCGCGAAAGTCGCGTTTGCGACCTTCGACCCGAATCTCGGCGGCAACGGTGATGGCCCGTCGACGAAAGGTCCGGTGCCGCTCGCGCGATCGCAGGCACTCATTCGTCGCGGCATGGAGTCGGAGCGTCCGATCATCACCATGCCGGGCGATCCCGATCTCGATCCCGAGCTCGCGGAGCGATTCCAGATCAAGTCCGCGCTGATTCAGATTCTGCGGCCGCGCGAAGACGAGCCGTGGGCGTTCGGGCTGCACGACTGCAGTCAGGCGCGCGACTGGACCGAAGAAGAAATCTCGCTGTTCGCCGAGATCGGACGGTACGCGACGCTCGCGCTGAACAACACGCTGCTGCACACGCGCGCCGTCCGCGAGATGGCGAAGGTCAACGCGATCCTCGATCAGATCCCGGAATCCGCCGCGATCTACGACGCGAGCGGGAAGCTCGAGCGGATGAACGCCGCGGCGCAGCGCGAGCCCGCCGTGTTGTTCTCGCCCGACGTCGACGGCCGCTTCCGCGATCGCCATCGCTACATCGACGGCAGTCCGCTGTCGATCGAAGAGCTGCCGTCGATGCGCGCGCTGCGCGGCGAGGCGGTGAAGTCCGATTACCTCGTGCACGACGCGCGCACCGAAGACGATCGCGTCGTCAATCTCAAGGCCGCGCCGATTCGCGACGACGAAGGCCGCATCATCGGCTCGGTCGTGTTGTCGCGCGACGTCACGGATGAACGCCAGAACGCCGAGCGCGAATCGTGGCGCCGGCGGCGCGCCGAATGTCTCGCCAACCTCGGACTCGAAATGGTCGCGATGGCGCCGAGCTTCGACGACCTCGATGATCCCGCCGCGCGCGTGGCGCAAGCCGTCGCGGGCAGCGTGCGCATCTACCTCTACCATCCCGCGACCGGCGTGCTGGATCTCGTCGGCTACTCGACCTCGAATCCGGAGCACGCGCATTTCCGCTCGTACTTTGCGGAGCATCCGTATCGTCCCGGTGACGGCTTGCCCGGCACCGTGTTTCACATCGGACGGCCGCTGCTGTTTTACGAGGTCCGCGGCGACTCGCTGCTCGACTTCGCGCGCGATGAAGAAGAGCGCGAGGTGAAGGCGGCGCTGCGCGAGCAGAGCCTCATCGCGTACCCGATCGAGTTCTACGGCGAGCGCATCGGCGCGGTGATCATTTCGCAGTCCGATCCGCGCCGGAACTTCGACGCGGAGGATCTCGAGTTCGCGCGCGCAGTCGCCGATCGCGTCGGCGCGGCGAGTCACATTCACCGGCTGACGCGCATCGCGCAGGACGGACATCGCGCGGCGGAAGAGCTCGCGCGTGGCGAAGTCGACGCACGCGTGCGACTCGAAGCCGTGCTCGAAAGCGCGCCGATCGGCATCGCCGTCATCTCGGCGGACGAGCTGCGATTCGAGCTCGCGAATACGCGCTTCATCGACTTCGTCGCGCAGTTCGGACATCTCGCGTTCGACGAGAAGATCACCGGCCTGCGTGCGGCGGAGTTGCTGCCGGGCAGCGAACAGATTCTCAAACAGGTCGCGGACTCCGGCGAGCCGCGCATCGACGAAGGTCTGCAGATCGGCGATCGCTACGTGAATCGCATCGTCTCCGCGGCGCGCGGCCGGTTCTCGGGCATCACGCAGAGCCTCACGGTGCTCGTGCAGGACGTGACGGATCAGCTCAAGTCGCGCCGCGAGATCGAGAACCTCGCGACGATGATGGCCGAGCGCTCCGCACGCCTCGACTCGATCCTCGGGTCGATGACCGACGGGCTCTGGGTCTACGACGCGAACGGCGCGGTCGTCGACGTCAACCAGGCCGCGCTCAACATGTTCGGACTCGCGTCACGCGCGGAAGCGATCGAGCACGGTCCGTTCGATCGTCTCAACCTGCGCGACTCCGAAGGTCGCGTCGTTGCGCCGGACGAAATGCCGTACGCGCGCGCTCTCGCAGGTCAGACCGTTCCCGACTATCTCGCGATCGGCAAGCACCTCATCACGGGCCGCGATCTCGATCTCTCCATCGCCGCCGCGCCGATCGAAAGCCGCGGCATCGTCGGCGCCGTCCTCGTGATTCGCGACATCACCGCGCTGCAGGAGCTCGATCGCAAGAAAGACGAGTTCCTCTCCGTAGCGTCGCACGAGTTGCGCACGCCGCTGACGACGATCAAGGGCTACACGCAACTCCTCGCGCAAACCGTCGACGACCTCGAGCCCGAAGAGCGCGCGACGTACATCAACGCCGTTCTCGGCGAGATCGAGCGGATGATGGGACTCATCTCGGAGCTGCTCGACGTCTCGCGCATCGAGACCAATCGTCTGCAGATTCACCCGCAGCCGATCGCGTGGTCCGACTTCATTCAGGCGCGCGTCTCTGCGTTCCGCGTGCAGCATCCGGCGCGCGCGATCTCGTTCGACATCGACGACGTGAACGGACCGTCGACTGTCGTCGCCGATCCCGATCGCATGCGTCAGGTCGTCGATAACCTGCTCTCGAATGCGCTCAAGTATTCGAGCGAGGGAACGAACATCGACGTGCGCGTCGAAGTCGGAAGCGGCGCCGTGTTGACGTCGATCTCCGACTACGGCATCGGCATTCCGAAGGACGAGATCCCGCAACTCTTCGAGCGCTTCCATCGCGCGCGCAACGTGTCGAGCCGTTACTACGGCGGACTCGGACTCGGTCTCTACATCGCGCGCGCGATCGTCGAAGCGCACGGCGGCGCGATCACGGTCATCAGCGAAGAGAACAAAGGCTCGACGTTCACGATGAGCCTTCCGCTGTCGTAACGCGCGCGTTACTGATTCGCGGCCTGGATCTTCTCCATCGCACGCTCGGCGAGCTTCGCGCCCCACTTCTCGCCGACGGCCATCGACTCCTGCATCATCACGCTCTGTTTGTCGACGTAGCGGCGTCCGGCGGGTGAGCTGAAGAACACGATCATCTCGTCGATGTCGCCTTCTTCGAGATTGCGCTCGTAGATCGGCACGAGCAGCTCGACGAACTCCTCGGCCTTGATCTCTTTCTTGAAGCCGTCCCAGAACTCCGCGGGAACATTCGGCGTCGCGCCGCTCATCGCGACGATCATGGCGTCTGCCGCCTGCATCGCGATGTCCGACACTTTCAGGAGTTTCAGCAACTGCCGGACTTTGGCTTCCTTCGCGGTCGGCGCTTTCGCGGCAGCATCGCTTTGCGGCTCGGCCGCGAACGCGGGGAAAAGCAGAAACGCGTGGACGAGCAGCGCGGCGATGACGTTCTTCATCGCACCAGTATCCTTCACACCGACTTCACATTGACACCCATAGACCTTTGCGCGCGATCACTACTCTGCACGCGTAAGGAGACGGTCCATGAAAGTGAAGTTCCTTTTGATTGCGCTGTTCGTCTGTCTGCCGCTTTGGGCCGACGACGCGCAGGAGCTCGTGTTGAGCGACGATCCGCAGACGCAAACGGTGCCCCCGGAAGCGCCGCAGGACGAGCCGAAATCCGGCGAGCCGAAAGCCGATGAACCGCAAGCCGATGGCGAAGGCGAAGAGAAAAAAGACACGCCGACGCTCGAAGAGCTCGCGGCCCGCGTCGAAGCGCTCACGGAAGCGCTGACCGAAAATCGCAATACCACCGATGTGCTGAGCAAGATGAAGCTCAGCGGATACATTCAGGCGCAGTACGTCAGCGACGAACGCTCGCTCAATGAGCTGAACGGCGCGACGGCGACGCGCAACTTCGATCAGTTCTCGATCCGCCGCGGCCGCGTGAAGTTCACGTACCAGTGGCTGCCGACGTCGAAGTTCGTGCTGCAGCCCGACGTCACGACGTCCGGCGTCACGCTGAAAGACGGCTACGTCGAATTCACCGAGCCGTGGACGACGTGGAAGCACACGCTCACCGCCGGTCAGTTCAACTGGCCGTTCGGCTTCGAGATCATGTACTCGTCGAGCCAGCGCGAAGTGCCCGAGCGTTCGCGCGTGATCCGCACGCTGTTCCCCGGCGAGCGCGATCGCGGCGTGATGCTCTCCGGCCTCGGCCTCAACGAACGCTTCAGCTATCGCGTCGCGGTCGTCAACGGCACCGGCACGTCGCAGAGCTTCGACTTCAACAAGCGCAAGGACATCGTCGGCCGCGTCGGTTACAGCTTCGGTGCCCTCGACCTCGGCGGCTCGATCTATCACGGCGCCGATCTCGTGCAGACCTCGACGAACACGCGCGGCCGCGAGTTCGACAAAGAGCGCATGGGCGTCGACTTTCAGTACGCCACGCCGCTGCCGGGGCTCGGCATCCGCGGTGAGTACATCGTCGGCAAGCAGGCTCCGTCGACGGGGACCTCGCGCACCGAATCGCAGGACGTCCGCGGCTGGTACTTCTATGCGTTCCAGAACATCGGCACGCGCCACCAGGTCGTCGTCCGCGCCGATGAGTACGACCCCGACACGGACATCGACAACAACGCCGTTCGCACCATCAACCCGTCCTACATCTTCCACTGGGACTCGCACAGCAAAGTGATGCTGTCGTACGAGTTCATCAAGAACCAGGCGAACGATCCGGACGACGACGTCTTCACGCTGCGCTACCAGTACGCGTTCTAAACGGAGCTCAAATCAAATGAAGAAAATCATTCTGCTTCTCGCATTCGCGCTGCCGCTGTTCGCCGGCAAGCCGATCACGATCAAGGGCTCGGACACGATGGTCATCATGAACGCGCGGCTCGCCGAGGCGTTCATGGCGAAGAACCCGTCGACGACGATTCAGGTCACGGGCGGTGGTTCAGGCGTCGGCATCGCGGCACTCATCAACGGCACGACCGACATCGCGGCGTCGTCGCGACCGATCAAGACCAGCGAGACCGACAAGCTCAAGGCGCGCTTCGCGACCGTGGGTGTGTCGACGCCGATCGCGCGCGACGGTCTGTCGATCTATCTCAACGAGAAGAACCCGGTGAAGGAACTCACGCTCGCGCAGATCCGCGACATCTACACCGGCAAAATCACGAACTGGAAGCAGGTCGGCGGCAATGACTCGATGATCATTCTCTACTCGCGCGAAAACTCGTCGGGTACGTACACCTACTTCAAAGACGTCGTGCTGCTCGGCAAGGACTACTCGCCGCGTGCGCAGACGCTGCAGGGCACCGCGGCGGTCGTCAACGCAGTCGCGAAGGATGCGAACGGCATCGGCTTCGGCGGCGCGGCGTACGCGAAAGGCATTCGCTTCGCTGCGGTGAAGAAGGACGACAAGAGCCCCGCGATTCTCCCGTCGCTCGAGACCGTGCGCAGCGGCCAGTACCCGATCAGCCGCTACCTGTACCTCTATTCGCGCGTGAAGCCGTCCGGCGAGATGAAAGCATTTCTCGACTGGGCCCTCGGCGCGGAAGGACAGGCGATCGTCACGAAGGTCGGGTACTTCCCGGTGAAATGACACAATGCCCCCATGCCGCGTAACCGCATCGCCGCGATCGACGTCGGGACGAACTCGATCCACATGATCGTGGCCGAGGAGCAGCGGCATGGGCATCGGGTCATCGACAAAGAAAAAGAGATGGTGCAGCTCGGGCGCGGCAGTCTGGAAGGACGGCCGCTCACCGACGACGCCATCGAGCGCGGCGTCGAGGCGCTGCGCAAGATGGCGGGAATCGCCGAGCGCTGGAAAGTGAGTGAAGTGGTGGCCGTCGCGACGAGCGCGATCCGCGAGGCGCCGAACGGCCGCCGCTTCATCACCGCCGCGCAGAAAGCCGCGGGCTTCAAGATCCGCGTGATCTCCGGCGAAGAGGAAGCGGACTACATCTATCGCGCAGTCCGATCCGCCATCGACTTTCACGGCGGCACCGCGCTCGCGATCGACATCGGCGGCGGCAGCGTCGAGCTGATCGTCGGCACCGCCGACGAGGTCTATCTCACCAGTAGCGAACCTCTCGGCGCACTGCGCATGTCGCAGATGTTCGATCTCGATCGATCCGCGACGCCGGCGATGGTCGACGAGTGCCGCGCGTACGTACGCAAGCGCCTCAAGAAAACTCTTCCACCGATCGCGACCATCGGCTTCGACTTCACCGTCGGCACGTCGGGCACCATCGCGACGCTGTCCGCGCTCGCGTCGAGTGGCGACACGATGGCGTCGGGTCTGCGCTGGCTTGCACGCAAACGTCTGCGCGAGCTGATCGACATCCTCACGCCGCTCTCGTTCGCTGAGCGCGCAAAGCGTTTCTCCCTCGACGAACGCCGCGCCGAAACGATCCTCGGCGGCGCAATCGTCCTCGACGAAATCATGCGCGAGCTCGACATCGAACAGATCCGCTCGTGCGATGCGGCGCTGCGCGAGGGCATCATCGAGCACATCCTCGATCGCAAACGCGCGCCGCAAAAAGGTGGCAGCGTGCGACGGTCATCCGTGATGGCGCTCGTCGATCGCAGCGACATCGAGCGCACGCATGCGTCGCACGTGGCGCGGCTCGCGTTGCGCATCTTCGATCAGACGCAGGAGCTGCATCACCTGCGCACCGGCGAGCGCGAGCTGCTCGAATACGCGGCGCTGCTGCACGAAGTCGGGATGCACGTCTCGTATCAGGATCATCAGAAGCATTCGTACTACCTGATCAGTCACGCGGGACTGCGCGGCTTCACGACCGATCAGGTCGCGGTGACCGCGAATGTCGCGCGGTACTACCGCAAGTCGCCGCCGAATGCGGAGGACGACAACTTCCGCCAGCTCTCATCGTCGCAGCAGGATGTCGTACGCAAGCTCGTCGCGATTCTGCGCATCGCCGATGCGCTCGACCGCGGACGGCGTCGCGCGGTGCGTGATGTCGCGGTGGACTTCACGGACAAGGCGGTGAACTTTCGCGTGCGACTGCGCGGCGACGCGGACGTCGAGCTCGACGCCGCGGAAAATCGCGCGAAATTCTTCGGAAAGGTGTTCGAACGAGATGTCGACTTCGAAAGCAGCGCTGCCTGAAGAACGCTTCGTGATCCTGCTCCGCCACGGCATCGCCGAAGAGCCGAGCGCGGAGAAGAAGGACGAGGATCGCGGCCTCACCGCCGAAGGACAGAAGCGGATGAAGCAGATCGCGCGCGGACTCGAACGCGCACTGCCGAAAGCGCAGGCGATCTACACGAGCCCCTTGCTGCGCGCGATGCAGACCGCGCTGTGGGTGTCGAAGGGCTATCGCTCGAAGGCGAACATCACGACGACGGACGCGCTCGCGCCCGGCGCGACGAAGCGCCAGTTCCTCGCGTTCCTCAAAACGATCCGTGAGCGCCGCCTGATCATCATCGGCCACGAGCCGAACCTCACCGAGTCGCTGCGCGCGATCACAGGCATCGAAGGATCGGACGGCGTCGAGTTGAAGAAAGGTGGCTGCTACGGCGTGCGCGTCTTCCCCGACGGGAAGGGCGTGCTCGAATGGGTGCTGCCGCCGCGGATTTTGAAGAAGTTGGGCGAGTAAACGGGGGTCGCCTCACTCCGCGTACTTTTTCTTCGCCTTCACGCTCACCGTGGACCACGAGCCGTCGTAGATCGCGGCGGTGAGTTTGCCGCCGTACACGCAGCCCGTGTCGAGTCCGAGCGCGCGCTGGTCAATCTTCGGCTCGCGCAGCGGCGTGTGTCCGTAGACGACGAAGCGGTCGCCGTTCCAGACGTCGGCCCAGAGCACGTCGCCTTTCTTCTTTTTGTCTTTCGCGATTGGACGCCAGTCGCCGTTCTTCTTGCGGATCCAGCGCAGGTGATGGATCACGTCCTGCTCGCGTTCGACGTCTTCGGGCGTGATGCGCATGTCGGGAAGGAAGCCTCCATGGACCGCCGTCACGCCGGACGTGGGGAAGTCGATCGCGCGCGGCCACGTCGCGATGTAGCGCAGCAGGTCGCCGCGACGCAGGACGGGATCGCGCGCGAGAAAGCGCAGGAGCGGTTTCGCACTTTCGAGCAGCTTCACTTCGTTGTTGCCCTGCACGGCGAGGTAGCCGCGCTCGCGCCAGAGATCGAGGCAGCGCACCGCGTGCGGTCCCTTCGTCACGATGTCGCCGACCGACACGACGACGTCGTTGCGCGCGGGCGCAATGCGATCGAGCAGTTCGATCAGCTCGTCGTAGCAGCCGTGAATGTCGCCGATGAACAGCAGCCGCGCGTTGGGCGGCGGCGTCACGGCGCGATAGGCCGTCACTCGTTCCACGCCTTCCAGTAATTCCGCATTCGCGCCAGCCACGCGCGCGACGGCTCCGCATACACGCGCGCGGCGATCACATGCGCCTCCGCTTCGAGCGCGCGCTGCTTCGCGTCGATCGCGTCGATCGCAGTCGGTGCAGTGACGAGGTCGCGGAGGACGTGCAGGTCGTGATGATCGCCGAGGGCGCGGGAGAGGTCCTGCATGACGTTCGCGTACGGCTTGAGCATCGCGGGCCAGACGTCGCGCAGCAGTTGCGCGTGATACCAGTGCTCTTTGACGCGCTTGCGCCACTCGTGCAACTCGTCGGGCGTCTTCGCCGACTTCATCGCGCGACGGCCGAGGCGATACGTGAGGCGGAGGCCGGCGGCGAGCGTGTCGAATGAATCGTCGAGCGCGGGCCACAGCGCGATGCGCGCCTGCGCGACGACGAGTTGATCGAGCACCTTCGCGATGATCGGCTCGAGCGGCGGATGTTGCTGTTGTGCGGCGCGAAGCTTGTTGCGAATGCGCGTCGCGACCGCGCGCGGCAGCTCCAGTTCGTCGAGCGCCTCGATCACCGCCTCGGCATCCCGCGACGCTGCGAGCTCGCGACCAACGTCGCGGAACCACGCGTTCTCGATCGCGAACTGATCGGCGAGGGGTTTGCGGATCAGTCGGAGCAGCGCGCGCGTTTCCTTGAAGCGCTTGCGCGCGTCATGCACCCGCTCTTCGATCGGCGACGATTCGTCCGTGAGATTCGTGCGGGCGCGCACGATCTGCTCGTTCATGATCCGCGCGATCGCGGCGGGAACCGGTTCGTGGCGTTCGAATGCGTAGGCCATCTGAGAACGCGCAGTGTAGAGCGCGCGCGTAAATTGCGCGTGAAGCGTGCGACGGGCAAACGCGGGGCGCACTAGAATCGGCGTCGCTTGCCGAAGACGATCCCGTTGTTGAATCGCGAGCTGAGCCGTCTCGACTACAACGGCCGCGTGCTCGAGAAGGCCGCCGATGCGAGCGTGCCGCTCGTCGAGCGCCTGCGATTCCTGACGTTCTGCTCGAGAAACCTCGACGAGTTCTTCATGGTCCGCGTCGGCGCGACGCGCGATCTCATCGACGCCGGCATCGCCGATCGCACCGCGGATGGATTGCTCCCCGCGGAACAGATGGCGGCGATTCGCCAACGCACGCGCGAGCTGCTCGACGCGATGTACGGCGTGCTCAACGATCAGCTCCTGCCCGAGCTGCGGACGAAGGGCATCATCATCGAGAGCTTCCGCGACCTCACCGACGACGAGCGCGCGAAACTCACCGCGTTCTTTCGCGAGTCCGTTGCGCCCGTGCTCACGCCGCTCGCGATCGATCCGGGGCATCCCTTTCCGTTCGTCACCAACCTCAGTTTGAACATCGCCGTGACGATGGAGTCGGGCCGCGGCGGCGAGCACATCGTGCTCTTCAAAATCCCGCCGCTCCTCCCGCGATTCATTCGCGTCGCCGACAACCGCTTCGTTCCGATCGGCTCGCTCGTCGTCGCGCATCTCGAACATTTCTTCCCGTCGCTCGCCGTGCGCGGCGCCGTGCTGTTCCGCGTGATTCGCAACTCCGAGCTGAGCATCGATCGCGACGAAGTCGAAGATCTGCGCGACTCCGTCGAAGCCGAGCTGCGGCGTCGCGAGCGCAAGCAGGTCGTCTGTCTCGAAGTCGACGCGCGCATCGACGACGAGATCCTGCGTGCGCTCACGGAAGGCACGCGCACGCGTGCCGAAGACGTGTATCGCGTGCCGGGATTCCTGAAGATCAACGACCTCAGTCACATCTGCGATCAGGTCGAAGAGGCCTCGCTGCTCTATCCCGAATTCAATCCGCGATTGCCGCAGCGGCTCGCGACATCCGCCGACATCTTCTCGATCGCACGCGAGCGCGACGTGTTGCTGCATCGCCCGTACGATTCGTTCACCGCGGTCATCGAGCTGCTGCACGCTGCCGCGACCGATCCGGGCGTCGTCGCGATCAAGCAGACGCTGTATCAGACCGACGAAGACTCGCCGGTGATCGACAAACTCGTCCTCGCCGCGCAGAACGGCAAGCAGGTCACGGTGGTGATCGAGCTGCAGGCGCGGTTCGAGGAGAAGCGCAACATCGCGTTCGCCGCGCGATTGCAGGACGCCGGCGCGCAGGTCGTGTACGGACTCGTCGGCATTCAGGCGCACGCGAAGATGTGCGTCGTCGTGCGCAGCGAAGACGATGGGCTGCGGCATTACGTGCATCTCTCGACCGGCAACTACAACGTCGACGCGGCGCGTGTGTATACGGACATGGATCTGCTCACGGCGAACGAGGAGTTCGGCCGCGAGGCGTCGCGACTCGTGAACGTGCTCACGGGATTCAGTTCGTCGGGACTTTCGTACGTGCTCGAGCGCGGATCCGGTCCGCAGTGGAAGCACTTCGCGATCGCGCCGTTCGACTACCAGAAGGCGCTCGTCGCGAAGATCGATCGCGAGGCGAAGCACGCGAAGGAGAAGAAGCCCGCGCGCATCACCGCGAAACTCAACTCGCTCGTCGACACGACGGTCATCGACGCGTTGTATCGCGCGGCCGCTGCCGGCGTGCAGATCGACCTCGTCGTGCGCGCGATCTGTTGCCTCGTCCCGAACGAGAACCTGCGCGTGATGTCGATCGTCGATCGGTTTCTCGAACACTCGCGCGTCGTGCGATTCGAGAACGGCGGCGCGGCGGAGATCTATCTGTCGAGCGGCGACTGGATGCCGCGCAACTTTGCGCGTCGCGTCGAAGTACTGTTCCCGCTGCTCGATCCGACGACGCGCGAACGCGCGGAACAGATTCTCGAGATCTCGCTCGCGGATGGCGCATCGTCATGGCAGCTCAACGCGGATGGAACGTGGACGCGGCGCAGCGGCGGGATCTCGAGTCAGCAGCGCTTCATCGACATCACGCGTGCCGAGGCGGTGTCGCTGGGGGATTACGACGAGGCGATCGAGCAGGCGCCGAAGATTCGCCGCAAAGTGCGCCGCAAGAAAAACGCGGCGTCAAACGCGTAGCGACTTCTTCTTGATCTTGCCCGCCGGGCCGGGCGACTTCACTGACTCCGCGCGCGAGATGTCGATGAAACGTTGTTGCGAGCGAATCGCGCGTGCCGTGATCTTGCGACGTCGCCACGTGCCGTCCGGCTGCAAACGCCACGACTTTGCGTCGTCGGCGAGCGTCGTGCCGAGGATTTGGAGCTCGATGCGATCGCGCAGGGCCGGAGAGAGAATCGGCCACGCCACTTCGATGCGCCGGAAGAAATTGCGCGGCATCCAGTCGCCGCTCGCGACGTAGATCTCCGTCTCGCCGCCGTTGCGGAAGAGGAACATGCGCGAGTGCTCGAGGAAGCGGTCGATCACCGACACCACGCGGATGTTCTCGCGCGGCACGAGGCAGCAGATCCCGCGCACGATCAAGTCGATCTGCACGCCCGCCGCGGCCGCGCGATACAACGCCTCGATCGCTTTCGGATCGACGAGCGAGTTCATCTTCGCGATGATCTGCGCCGGCTTGCCGTCGCGTGCGTGCTTCGCTTCGCGGTCGATCATGCGCAGCACCCACGCGTGATACTCCATCGGCGCGACGATGAGCCGTCGCCAGCGCCACTCCTGCGCGTGATGCTCGAACATCTCGTGCGCCGTGGCGGTGCTGTAGCCCGTGATCATGTTCAGCAACTGCGCCGCGTCTTCCGTGATCTCGACGTTCGACGTGAGCAGATCGAGATCGGTGTAAAGCCGCGCGGTTTTCGCGTTGTAGTTGCCTGTCGAGAGATGCACGTAGCGGCGTAGCTCGCCGCCTTCGCGACGAAGCACGAGGCAGATCTTCGTGTGCGTCTTGATGCCGACCAGGCCGTACACGACCTGCACGCCGACTTCTTCGAGATGCCGCGCCCACGCGATGTTGCGCTCCTCGTCGAAGCGCGCCTGCACCTCGACGATCACCGTGACCTGCTTCCCCTTCTCCGCCGCGCGCGCGAGCGCATCGACGACGACGGAGCCGGTCTCGGTGCGATACAGCGTCTGCTTGATCGCGATGACGTCCGGATCTTCGGCCGCGCTTTGCACGAGCTCGACGACCGCGGCGTACGAGTCGTACGGACGATGCAGCAGCACGTCGCGCGTGCGGAGGATCGCGAAGAGATCCTCGCGCGTCGCGAGCTCGGACGGGATGCGCGGATTGAACGGCTCGTCTTTCAGCTTCGGCGCGTCGACGCGTGCGTGGACTTCCATCCAGTCGCTGAGCTTCGGCAGTCCGGGCGTGAGGAACACGTCTTCGCGCGCGACTTCGAGCTCGCGTTGCAGCATCTGCAGCGCTTCCTCGCTCGCATCGCGCGCGACTTCGAGCCACACGACTTCGCGCTTTTCGCGACTGCGCAGTTCCAGCTCGACGGACTTCAGCAGATCCTCGACTTCGTCTTCGCGCAGCGCGATGTCGGCATCGCGGATCACGCGGAACGGCACAATCTCGCGCACGTCGAGGCCGGGGAAAAACTCCGCGACGTGCAGCTTGATCAACTCTTCGATCGGCAGAAAGCGTCGCGGGGAGCCCGGCACTTCGATGAAGCGCGGCAGGAGTTTCGGAATGCGGATGAACGCCGTGTGGGTGTCGGTCTCGCTGGTCAGGAGGATCGCGAGGTTGAGCGAGCCGCTCGGCAGAAACGGGATCGGATGTCCCGGGTCGATCGACAGCGGCGTGAGGATCGGCGCGACGCGCGCCTCGTACTCCGCCGCCAGCGCGACCTGCTGCTTCTTCGTGAGTCGCGCCGCGGTCTGAATGCCCTGCTCCGCAAGCTCGTGCATGAGCACCGCGTGCACCGCATACATGTCGCGCAGCAGCGCCCGCACTTTCTCGCGAATCGCTTTCAACTGCTGCTTCGGCGTGAGCCCATCGATCGACCGCTCCCGCAGTCCCCGCGCGACAAGCTGCCGCACGCCCCCGACCCGCACCATCAGAAACTCGTCGAGGTTCGACGCCGTGATCGCAAGGAACTTCACCCGCTCGAGCAACGGCACATTCGCGTCCTCGGCCTCCGCGAGCACGCGCCGGTTGAACTCGAGCCAGCTCAGCTCACGATTGAAGAGCGGGAGATTCACGGGGGGAGGATACCGATATCGGTTGGCAGTTGGCGGTTGGTAGTTGGCGGGGGCACGGACTTCACGCGGGTTTCACATACGATGAGTCATGCCTGCCGATCGTCTCAGGAACTTCGTGAATCGTCTCCTCGGACGTAAGGAGCCAGCACCCGACGTCGCGCCGCTACAGATCGCGTTGATGGAGGACGAAGACGGTCATGTCGCGCTTCGGCGGATCCTGCCGTACCTGTTCTGGCCATCTGATGAAACCAGTCGCGAGGCGCTCAGCGTTGTCGCGGCGGTGATC
>DASVNL010000668.1:0-2709 GCA_036383875.1 Thermoanaerobaculia bacterium | reverse complement strand
CGACGGCAAAGCGACGGCGAGTCTGTGGCATCCGCGCGAAGCGGAAGGTCGCGCGAGTGGCGCGGCGGTGCCGATCGGCGAGTTGCCGGACGCGGCGAAGCAAGTCGTCGGCGAGAATCAACCGTTGCCCGACGGATTCGTGATGCTCGGACGCAACGCGCACGCCGGCGGTCGCATCGACACGATCTCGTTCGACGTCATCCCGCGCTCGCTCGATGAAGCACTCGCGGTGGGTCTCGCGACGGGACAGCAGCACACGCTGCCGGGCTCGGTCGGTGCGACGACAGGGACGTACGACAGCGCACAAAACCTGGCGCTGCTGTGGGAAATCCAGCCGAACGTGTACAAGCCGCAGGACGATCGCAATCGCGAGATCGTGAAGATCTGGCGGAAGCATCGCAACTGGCACTTGCTCACGCTCGCGTGCGCGTTCGAATGGCTGCGCAAGCAACGCAGTCACGTGTACATCGTCAGCGGCAGCGCGCTCGCGATCACGCACGAGATGGATCCGGCGAAGCCGATGTCCGACATGATCGTCACGCTGCACGACCGGACCATCGAAGACGTCACGCGCAGCCTCGGCATCACGCTCGTCGATCCCGACGAAGCCGACGAGCGCGAACTACTCGAGTCGGCGGTGATGAATCACGCGTTGCGGCAGCACGTTTTGCGCAACGGCGCCGCGGGATTCATCCGGAAATCCGCCTGAACGCGGGCCGGTTACACACGCCGTGCGCTTCCAAGCCCTCGTCCTGTCCTTGCTGTTCCTCGTGTGTCTGTCCGCATTCGGTGCCGACGAATTTCGTACGGCGACCGCCGAAGAACTGGCGATGAAGGACGTGCCGTGGGCGCCTGGCGCGCACGCGGTCGTGCTCGATTGGGAAGTGCGTTACGACGACGTCTCGTCGAAAGCATCCGAGTACCTGCGCATCAAAGTGCTGCGCGAGGAAGGCCGCAAGTACGGCGACGTCGAGCTGATGGCCATTCGCCACTATCACGCCGTCAGCGACATCAAGGCGCGCACGACGCGGCCGGACGGCACGGTGACGCAGTTCACGGGCAAGGTCTACGACAAGGTCCTGCTCCGGAAGGGCGGGTTGCGAGTCACGACGCGCACCTTCACGCTGCCGAACGTCGAGCCCGGCGCGATCCTCGAGTATCGCTACTCGACCTCGTGGAACCTCGCGGAGTTCCGCACGGGCCGGTGGCCGGTGCAGCGCGAGATCCCGATTCGCCGCGCATCGTTCTGGGTGCGTCCCGCGCAGATGGTCCAGAGTCTCTGCGTCACGCGCGGCCTCCGCGCCGAGCTCGCGCCGAAGCGCGTGAAGGATCACTTCGAGCTGGAGCTCGAGAACATGCCGCCGTTCATCGAGGAAGCGCTTGCGCCGCCCGAGGGGGAGCTGAAGCCGCGCCTCGAGTTCTTCTACATGCGGGAAAGCGCCGAGAAGTACTGGGAGCAGATGGGACAGGGGTACGTGAAGTGGCTCGAGAGCTACATCGGCAATCGCTCCGCGGTGAAGAAGGCGGCGCTCGAAACGGTCAAGAACGCGGACGATGAGACGAAGCTGCGTTTGCTGTACGAGCGTGTGCAGGCGCTGCGCAACCTCAGCTACGAAACCGAGAAGAGCGAGCAGGAGTCGAAGCGCGAGAAGCTGCGCGATCGCAACGACATCGACGATCTGCTGAAGCTCGGCTACGGCAGCGATGACGAGTTGAACCGGCTCTTCGTCGGACTCGCGCGCGCCGCCGGATTCGAAGCGTGGATCGTGCTCGTGCCGTCGCGCGACGACACGGTCTTCACGCGCGAAGTGCCCGACGCCTCGCAGTTCACCGACGAGCTCGCGGTCGTGCGCGTGGGCACCGCCGAGCGCTACTACGATCCGGGCACGCCGTACGCGCGTCCCGGCCAGTTGATGTGGCCGAACACCGCGGTGCAGGCCTTCGCGCTGAAGCCGAAGACGAAAGGCGAGTGGACACTCACGCCGGAGCATCCGTACGCGACCTCGGTGACGTCGCGCGTCGCGGACCTGCATCTCGACGGCGATCTGCTCAAGGGCAAGGTCACGATCACGTATCGCGGCCAGGACGCCCTGCTGCAGCGCCTCGAATCGCGCAACGAAGACGAAGCCGCGAATCGCAAGCGCTTCGAGGATGCGGCGAAAGCGATCTTTCCCGAAGGATCCTCGGTGAAGCTCGCGAAGATCAACGGACTCGCGGACGGCACCGCGCCGCTCGCGCTCGAGCTCGACGTCGAGCTCGCGAACCTCGGCGCGGCCACAGGATCGCGCGCGATCCTCCCGCTGTCTGTCTTCGCGTCGAATCAGAAGACCCCGTTCGTGCCGGAAACGCGGCGCTACCCGGTCTACTTCGCGTATCAGCGGCAGACCGACGATCGCGTTACGCTGCACCTTCCGGACGGCTTCGTCGTCGAGAGCTTGCCGAATTCCGTCGTGGCCGACGGCGGCATCGTGTCGTACTCGTCGCAGTGGAAACAGGGCGACAAGACGCTGTCGTTCGAGCGCAAGATGACAGTGAAGAAACTCGTCGTGCCGGCGGCGGAGTATCCGCGCGTGCGCGCGTTCTACTCCGCGATGGTCGCGGCGGATCAGGATGCGGTCGTGCTGAAAAAGGCGACGTCGTGATCGCGCGCCTCCTGCTGCTCCTGCTCTGCGCGACGTCTGCGTTCGCGCGCGTCACGATCCCGGATTG
>DASVNL010000667.1:0-4373 GCA_036383875.1 Thermoanaerobaculia bacterium | reverse complement strand
CTGTAGCGACTCCCCGTCGCGAGCTGGATCGCGCGACTCTGCGACGACAGCGATTCCTGAAAGATGATGTCGCCGTCGCGAAGATTCGCCTCGGGCAACAGCAGCGCGAACAGCAGCACGAGTGCGGACATCACTTCTTCGCGATCACTTCGACGTTCTTCGCGATCCGGCGCGCGCGCGTCTCCGGCTTCTTCGCGTCTTCGACGGATTCGACGTATTCGCGCTGGTGCGTGTAACTCATCTTCGCCCAACGCTCCCACACGCCCGGAGTCGCACGCAGCGCGCGTTCGAAATCATCGGGCAACGCGACTTCGCGCGCCTCCTGATCGAGTGCGAGCGTGACGTCGAGCGTCTCCCCACCTTCGAGCCCCGCGGCCTCGCGATTGCTCCGTCGCAGCGGGATGCAAACCGTCCCGCCCATCGACGCGATGGTGCTGCGATACGTGTAGCCGTTCAGCGTGACCTTCACCGGCGCGCGCACGCGCCCGAACACCGGCGCGGGATCGAACGGAACGGGGATGAAACAGACCGACCCGTCGCGGAAGATCGTCGTCGTGAACGTCTTCGAGCTCATGGGCGCATTGTCGCATCGTCACCGCGGACTGCGTGTTCGTCCCACGCACGCGGCGCTTCGTGACTCTCTCCTCGAGAGCGCGCCGCGGCCTCCGTACATTGCAGTCGGAGGTCACAATGAAACGATCACTCGCAACACTGTTCTTACTGATTGCCACGACGACGCTGTTCGCTCGCGAGAAGAACAACGCCGACGCGCTGCGCCGCTTCGACGCCGCCGTGCCGCAGGAGTCCGTTACACAGTTGCTCTACGCGCTGCCGTCCTCGATCGATCCGCAGTCCGATCTCATCGAGCTGCGCATCGTGCAGGGCAACGTCGCGTTGATCATCGAAACCGTCGCGCTGCCATTCGACGGTCGCAAAAACGCGAGCCTTTCCGTGTTGGGCACGCACGCTGATGAACTGAAGCGCCTGCGCAGCATCGAAGCCGAGAACGCCGGCAGCCTGCGCTTCATCGCATCCGTCGATGGTCGCGTCATCACCGACGCGCCGTTCGCCGCGATGGACGAACTGAGCGCAGCGATGTCCATCGGCTCGATCATCGGCGAAACGCACTCGGTGAATTCGCGTCCCGCGGCGAAGTTGCGCGCGCAGTCGCAGGCGTGGGAGCCATCATGCGTCGCGAACTGCGAAGCGCAGTATTCGCAATGCCTCGAGTGGTGCGATCCGCGCGGCAGCGAATGCTCGCAATGCTACGAGTGGTACAACGATTGTCTCTACTCGTGCCCGCAGGTGTGCAGCGAGCCGAAGTCCGTGACGACGTACAACGTCCGCGTCCCGCAAAGCTCGACGCTCGTGACCACGTCGTGTCTCAAGCAGGGCACCAGCGCACCGACGCGGTGGGAACGGCGCAGTGTCGTGTCGATCGTCTACACGTACCAGCGCACGGAGCATTGCAACGGCAGCTACACCGACGTGCTCACCGGATCGACGTACGACACGCAGCTCTGCTGGTACTACACCGCGACCCCGTGCAGCCCGAGCCAGGGATTGGCTCCGCTCTTCAGCGGCTGCCCGTAAATCTCCATCGACTGCGGCCGGTGTTCGACGCCGGCCGCAACTCAATAGAACGAGATGATGAGGTCCATGCGCACGCGGATCGGGCGTTCGAGCTCTTCGACGAACGTCATCTCGACTTTCTTGACCGCGCCGCTTTTGCGCAGGCGGTCGCCGACTTGCGAGATCTCGCTCGAGTAGCGGCTCTCGAGTCGCACGACGAACTTGCCGTCGCTGCGGTCGTAAGTGCCGAGGACTTCGATGGTGGGGCGGAGTGCGGCGATGAGCGCGCGCTTCGCGTCGGACGGGATCTGCGCATCGACGAGCATGTCGCGCGAGGAACGCACCACGAGCTCTTTCACGCGCGGCCGATCGTTGATCACGCGCATGGTCTTCGCGCGAAAGTCCGCTTCGACCGTGAGCGTGCGGCCCGGGACGACTTCGACCGTCGTTCCGAGATTGCGGCCGCCGCACGACACGGCGATGTGATGGCTTCCCGTCGGGACGTCTTCGAAGAGCACTGCACGCGGACTGGTGATCGATTCCTCGCGCCGGCCCATCGTCGCGGTGCATTCGAGCGCATCCGATTCGACGCGTACCTCGACGTCGCTCTTCCGTCTGCGCGCGGAGGCACGCAGCGTGAGCGACGAGACGGAGACCGGCGTCGTCGTTTCGGGGAACACCTCGACGTCGACGTCCATCGCGCCGCCGTCTTTCACCTGCAACGTCAGCTTGTGTTTGCCGGAACGGACGGAACGGATGTACAGACCGCCATCGCGAACGCCGGACGTACCGACTTCGACGCCGTCGAGCAGGACCTTCACGCCGGGCTCGATCTTGATGAAGATTTC
Source organism: Thermoanaerobaculia bacterium (assembly GCA_036383875.1). Lineage (GTDB taxonomy): Bacteria > Acidobacteriota > Thermoanaerobaculia > Gp7-AA8 > Gp7-AA8 > QHVT01. The sequence goes on along the minus strand of DASVNL010000667.1, from coordinate 1,953 downwards.
GCCGCGCTTTTCGACCGGCGGTGCTTTCTGCATTTCGGCGGCGGGTGCGCCGAGGGCCAACAACAGGAGGAGGAGGACCATGTGCGGCCTATTGTACGCGGCTGCTGATGAGAACGTCCCGCTGAGCCACACGTCTCATTGACGACATGAGAGCTCTGATTCGCTCCGTCCTGCGCGTCTCCACGATCATCGCCGTCATTGTCGCCGCAGGTGTCGCGCTGATCCGGCAGCCCGTATTGCTTGGGCTCCCCTACGATGCGAAATCGCGCGCGAATCCACAACGGCTCGAGGAGCACGTCGTCTATCTGACGACGGACGTCAAGCGCTGCGCGGAGTGCTCGGAGGATCTCGATGAAGTTGCGGGATACATCACCGAATCATTTCGCAAAAGCGGCGGGCGCCTGTCGATTCAGGAGTTCGACGCGCGCGGCTCGCACTACGTCAATGTCGGCGTGCAATTCGGTCCCGCGCCGACGCCTGCAAATCCGCTCATGATCGTCGGCGCGCATTACGACGCGTTCTGCAATGCGGAGGCATTGCCCGGCGCTGACGACAACGCCAGCGGCGTTGCCGCGCTGCTCGAGCTCGCGCGACTGCTCGGCACGAGCAAACCGCAAAAGCCGGTGATGCTCGTCGCCTATGCGAACGAGGAGCCGCCATTTTTCGGATCGCCGCAGATGGGCAGCGCGATCCACGCTGCGTCGCTCACTGGCAGACCGGTCGCCGGGATGATCTGTCTCGAAATGATCGGCTACTACGGCGCGAAACAACGCTGGCCAAACTGGACGTACGCGCTCCTGTATCCGTCGCGCGGCGATTTCATCGCAGTCGGCGGCGGCTGGGACGATCGCAAACTCGTACGCGCGGTGAAGCGCGGCATTCGTGGCGCAGGCGGCGTTCGCACAGTGAGCTTCACGGGACCGCGCACGACGTTGGACGCTTCCGATCAACGCAATTACTGGAGTGAAGGGTGGCCCGCGGTGCTCGTCACCGACACGGCGTTCCTGCGCAATCCGCACTATCACACGCGCGGCGACACGGCGGAGACGCTCGATTACACGAAGATGGCGCGCGTGACGGAAGGCGTGTTCAACGCGGTCAGCAACTGACGCGATTGCGGCCGTCGCGCTTCGAGCGATACAGCAGCTCGTCGGCGCGCAGCAGCAGGAACTCGGGCTGCTCGACTGCGTTCGTCGCACAACAGACGCCGAACGACGACGTGAGCGTGATGTCGAGTCCTTCGTACACGAACACGCTCTCTTCGAACGTGCGGCGCAAATTCTCCGCGACGTCGACCGCGGCTTCGAGCGTCGTCTCGGGAAGGATGATCACGAACTCCTCGCCGCCCATGCGCGCGAAGAGATCGGCCTGACGCACGAAGTTCTCGCTGATCATCGCGGACGTCGCACGCAGGATGTGATCGCCAGCCGCGTGTCCGTACTGATCGTTGACCTGCTTGAAGTTGTCGAAGTCGAACGCGATCACGCCGACGGGCCGCGACTCGGATGCAGTGTCGAGGACGAAGCCCAGTCGCGCGACGAGGTATGCCTTGTTGAACGCGCCGGTGAGTTGATCGGTGATGCCCCGCGCATGCAGCGCCTCGGTGAACTCGACTTCGAGCAGCGAGTCGACGTACTTGAACACGCAGTTGCCGATCTTCAGCAGATTGCCCTGCACCAGCGACACGGGATTGCGGATGCGCATCCCGTTGACGAGCGTGCCGTTCGTCGATGCGAGGTCGTTGATCGTCACGACGTCGCGCACGCGAATGACCTCGGCGTGAATGCCGCTCACCGCGCGCTCGCGCACCCTGATGTCGCACTCCGGACGGCGTCCGATGATCTGCCGCCCCGTCTTCACGCGGAACACCTGACCGGGCAGATCGCCCTCCAGCATGATCAGCGCCGGCTCGTGCGTATGCGCCCGCTCGAGCGGATCGTGATCGTCCACCTG
>DASVNL010000666.1:0-2631 GCA_036383875.1 Thermoanaerobaculia bacterium | reverse complement strand
ACTGTCCGAACTCGCCGATCAGCACGGCCTTGCGCGGTACGAGCTCCGCCTCCGGCACGTCCGACGTCGACAGGCGATTCATCTCGTCGACGATGATCCCCGCGACTTCCGCGGCCGATTCATTCTTCGTCTCCGTGCGCGCCGTGAACGGTCCGACTTGCGCGCGCGCCGAGAACGAGCTGCCCGCGCCGTAGCTGAGTCCGCGCTTGATGCGAATCTCCTGGTTGAGTCGTGACGAGTAGCCACCGCCGAGGATCGAGTTGGCGACGAGCGCGCGGAGGTAGGCGGGATCGCTGCGGCGAATGCCCTGGCGTCCGACCGTCACCGCGGCCTGTCCCGCGTCCGGCATGTCGATCACGACGACGCGCGACTTCGCGGCCTTCGCGTCGCTCGCGGTTACGGCCGCGGACTTCGCGCCCGTCCCCTTCCACGTTCCGAACAATGACTGCGCGAGCTTGAACGCGTCTTCCGACTTCACGTCGCCCGCGAGCACGAGCACAGCGTTGTCGGGCCGGTAGTTCGCGGCGTGGAACTTCACGAGGTCTTCGCGCTTGATCGCTTCGAGCGTCGCGGGCGTGCCTTCGAGCGTGTGGCCGTACGGCGTGTCGCCGAAGATCAGTCGCGACGCGACTGCGCCGGCAACGGTGCGCGGCTGGCGCAGATTCACCTGCAGCGCGTCGATCGCCTGCGTGCGCTCGCGATCGAACTCGTCCTTCGCGAACGTCGCGTTGCGCGCGACGTCGGCCATGTACTCCATCGCCTTCGGCAGGTTCGACGACATCACCGACAGATCGATCGCGCTGTGATCCCACGCCGCGTCGCTGTCGAGCATCGCGCCGAGCGCCTCGACGCCGCGCGCGATCTGTTCCGCTGATTTCGTTTTCGTTCCGGTGGTCAGCACCGTCGACGTCAACGATGCGAGTCCGGCGCGGCCGTTCGGATCCATCGCGGCGCCGCCCTTGACCATCAGGCGCGCGGCGACGAGCGGGATGTTGTGCTTCGAGACGACGATCACGCGCAGTCCGTTGTCGAGCGTCTTCTCCGCGGGCTGCGGGACTTTCGTTTCACGCGGCGCGGCCGGAACCGGCGGCGTGGACTGGGCAAAGATCGGAAGGGCAATCAGGAATGCGGCGATCGATCGCTTCACTGGGCACCGCCCTTCGGAGTGGTCGCGGCTTTCGCCGATTCATCGAGATACGTCAGCACCAGCGGTTTTCCTTCGATCAGATATTTCTTCACCACGCGCTGCACGTCGGCCGGCGTGATGGCCTGGAGTTTCGCGAGTCCGGTGTTCACGAACTCGGCGTCGCGATACAAGATCACCGACTCGCCGAGCGTGAAGCCCTTGCCGTTGCTCGTCTCCCGCTCGCGCAACGCGCCGGTGATGACGAGGTTCTTCGCCTTCTCGAGCTCCGCCGCGCTCGGACCTTTTTCCGCGAGCGACGCGAGCTCCGCACGAATGACTTTCTCCGCCTCGGTGGGCTGATGTTCGCTGCCCATGATCGCGAAGACGATGAACATGCCGAGGTCTTCGCGCGTGTCGGATTCCGTGTAGATTTCCTGCGCGATCTCACCGCGCACGAGCTTTTCGTTCAGTCGCGACGATTCCCCTTCGCCGAGGAGCGTCGATGCGATCTGCAGCGCGATGGCGTCGGGATGCGACGCCGCGGGCAGCAGCCACGAGAACGCAATCGCGGGCAGCGGGACGTTCGGCGCGTACTCGGTCACGCGCTGCTCAGCTTCGCGCGCGGGCTCCTGAATCGTGACGCGCGGAATCTCCGTCGACGGCTTCGCGATCGGCGTGAAGTACTTGTCGATCCACGTGTCGGCCTGCTGCTGCTCGAAGTCGCCGACGACGATCAGCACTGCGTTGTCGGGACGATAGAACGTGCGATGGAAGCCCTGCACGTCTTCGAGCGTCGACGCGTCGAGCTCTTCGATGCTGCCGATGCCCGGACGTTTGTACGGATGCTTCGCGTACGAATTCTTCGTCAGCGCGTAAAACATCCGGCCGTACGGCGGCGCGAGGATGCGGAAGCGGAACTCTTCCTTCACGACTTCGCGCTCGGACTTGAAGTTCGCGTCGTCGACGTTGAGCGTCCCGAGGCGATCCGCCTCGGCCCACAGCAACGTCTCGAGGTAATTCGACGGGACGACTTCGTAGTACGCCGTCGCATCATCGAACGTCGTCGCGTTGTTGAACCCGCCGACATCCTCGGTCAGCCGGTCCATCATCTCGGACGGCATGTTCTTCGTGCTCTTGAACATCATGTGCTCGAAGAGATGCGCGAAGCCGCTGCGCCCGTCCGGATCGTTCTTCGATCCGACCTTGTACCAGACGTGAATCGCGACCGTCGGCGCGGAGCGATCCTGCACCGTGTACACCTCGAGGCCGTTCGGCAGCACGCGGCGCTTGTATGCGATCGGCGGAAACGCGGTCGCCGCGTTCGCGGCACCCGCGACAAGCAAGAGCAGTAGCAGAGGAAGTCGTACGCTTCGCATAGGCGATGTGAACGTTATCGCCGAACGAAGGTTGCACGAGTAACAAAAATGAGGCGGGACGGTGTACCAAGTGGAGCGACGGACCGAATCCCGTTACAAGTGGAGCGGCGGGCTCTCAGCCCGCCGTTG
>DASVNL010000665.1:0-12741 GCA_036383875.1 Thermoanaerobaculia bacterium | reverse complement strand
CGCGCCGAGGAATTTCCTCCTGCGCGTGGTGTTAGCCACATCGCTCCATGGGGTCGTAGCTCAGTTGGGAGAGCGCCTGAATGGCATTCAGGAGGTCAGGGGTTCGATCCCCCTCGACTCCACCAAATCATCCGCAAGATACCCAACACCACCTTGCGAGTTCCTCCGCCGCCGATCCTCGGCGCCCTCCTTCCCCACTTCTCGCCGAAGACACCTTTCGCGCAACTGATCTTGCACATCGCGATTCCACGCCAATCTCGGCGTCTGTGTGTCATTCGCCCGCTTTGAGTCTGAGCGTCATGTCGAGGCTCTGACGCGAGCGGCTGGGAAACTTCGCCTTCGTGTCACTCCCATTCCAGAGAGACGCAGATCGTTCCCCCTGACGCGTACACATCCGCGCAGTCGGAAGAATGGGAGTGCCATGCCCGGCAGGTTCATGAATCTCAACTTCCATGGAGCCGGCAAGCTCACCGGCGAAGACGTCCGTTTGAAGGAAGCGGCGATCGATTCGAAGCTCGTCAGCAGCGATGCGATGGACGAAGCGGCGCCGAAGAAGTTTTTCGACGACAACCGCGACGTCCTGCTGCGGCCGAAGGACGCCAAGCCCGATGACGCGACCGGCATGCAGATCGTGTCGAGCGCGAAAGGCGACGTCGTGACGATGAATCGCGTCGGCCGCGAGGCGTTTGCGCGCAACGGATTCACGAAGGCGATGACCGGCTGGCTGGAACTGCTGATGAAGGTGCCGGTCGACGCGCTGGTCCTCGGCGGTCATCACAACAAGAGCATCGTATGGGGCTCGGAGGCGTGGCGAGCAAGCCAGACAGCTCCGCATCGTCCCTTCTGCGCGCTCGAGCCGCTGCGCGATCCCGTGAGGCTCGCAGTCACCGGCTACCGCGATCTCTCAAAACCGAATGATCTGCTGCGCGCCGGTCCGGTCGAAATGACAGGGGCGTTGTCGGCGTGCAAGCTCCTCATCGTCTACGGCTGCAACGGCGCGACCAGCCAGATCGAGAAATGGAGCCAGTGCATCAAGGACGTGACCGGCAGCTTTCCGTTCGTCCTCGGTTGGTACGGCGTGCATGGATTTCCGGTCGACGACCGCAAGCAGTTCGTCAGTGAAATCTTCTGGCCGGAGCTCGCGAAAATCGCGCCGAATCCGAACCTCGACTTCGTGCTCAAGCCGGAGTTCACGCAGAAAGTCCTAAAGGTCTGGTTCGATGCGTGTGCGAAGGCGTTTCCGGCGCCGCCGAAAAAATCGAAGCTGCGCGATCAAAGCCATCTGATCTTCAGCGACTTCAAGTCCGACGGCACGCCCGGCCCACGTGGCGCCGCCGCAATCGATCCCAGCGGCAGGCAGTGGAAAGCCACCGACAAGACGGGGAACTTCCAATGAGTCAGAGCTTCCGTATCGCCGATCTCATCCTCGTCGAAGGTCCCGCACTGACCGTCAGCAAGGCGGCCGGCACCGTGACCGGGTTCACGCGCGTCACGATCCTCGAAGGCAACACTCGCCTCGAATTCGATGCGCTCGCCGAAGCGAGCGACGTTCCATCGAACGAAATCGCGAAGAGTCGCATCACATGGGATCCCAAGGACGTGACGTTCACCGACGGCAAGATCGTCCTGGACGAGAACAAAACCGCGATGGTCCGGTTCCTCTGGCCGAATCCGCTCTCGCCGCGCAACGCCGGTCTTTTCTTCCGGCTCGGAGTGATGCGCGACGATCAAAACAAGCATCTGCTGCGTTTCGAAAACGCGACCCGAACCGGCATCGCGTTCTTCCGGAAGTCGAGCGGCTGGTTCCCGTTCTTCCTCGGCAACACCCAGAAGCTGATGACCCCAAGCGAGTGGCGCGCTCTGTGGGCCAATCGTCCGATCGGCGAGATCAAGGCCGAGCCGATTCAGCAGGGCGCGCTCTTCAGCTCCGACAACGCGTCGCTGATCGGCAACGCCCCGAAGGGCGACAACTGGACGTTCACGTTCCGCTTCGCCGAGGGAAACCTTGCGCGAGCGTTCGCGGTCGTGCAGATCGAGAACGAGGACATCGCCGTCAACTCGCGCGCGCTGCGCCTCGAAGAACGCGACGGTCTGCGGCCGCGACCACTGCGTTGGTTCCGCGCGATCACGTTGCAGTGTGCAAGCGTGCGCCGCGACGAAGGAGCGCCCGACACATGGGCCGTCGACTGGATCGACGTCCCGACGTTCGACAAGAAATCGGATCATCCCGATCACTTGTCACTGCGCTCGTTCTGGCAGGAGCTCGCGCGACACTGGCCGCTCGGCCTGCGCGCGCTGCGCTCACAGAACTCGCTCACGTTTCTTCCTACCGACATTCGCGAAAAGCAGAACGATCAACTCGGCACAGCGCCGTGGGTCTTTCGATTCCGCTGCAAGCGCAGCGGCAACGGATTCACGACCGATCTCGCATCGATCGGACGTCACAGCGAAACCGAACTTCGCTTCGAGCTCGGCCTGCTTCTCGGCGTCGCCGGCTCGAGCTGCGTCTTCGAGGCGAAGTCGAATCCACGCTCCGGCAATCGTCCGTTCGAACGCGTCACATCCGTCACTGAGGACGGACTCACGCATCTTCTGCATCTCGACATCGCGGACGCCGCGATCGCGAAGTCGTCGTTCCTCGTCGGTGGCCTCGTGCTCGAAGTGAATGGCTTGAAGCGCGGCGTGTTGAAAATCGATTGGGCGTCGGTGCGCACGCCGCTCGGACAACCACCGATCGCAGCGAACGTCGATCTCACGCTCCTCGGCGGCGCGCCGCGGCCCGGCACCGAAGATCCGGAGCGCGGATTCGAAAGCGAAAACGATCTGCTCGAGCGCGAGCGGCCACTCGTCATCGACCTCGGCGCGCCCGGGGACCTCAAGACCGAGATCAGTGTCATCGAAGATGCGAACGCGGAACGCTCGCGCGTGCTCGATGTGCTCGTGCAGGCGACCGCGAAAACGACCGCGGGCGCGGCCGACGTAGTGATCATCGATCCCGCGCCGATGCTCATCGCACGCGTTCAGAGCGACGGTGTGGCCGTCGAGGCGAAGACGATCCTCGCGTCGTATCGCGACGACGGTGAGCGTCCGCCGGGATGGGAGCTGTTCAACACCACGGGCGCGATGACGCTCGTCCTCCCGCCGCAAGCGATCGGCGAGGAAATGATCAAAGGCAACTACACGGTCAAGGACGGCAACGCGCGCAAGCCCGTGCCGTTCGAGGATCGTCCGTTCGATTTCCGACTCAGTCCTCCAGCGCGTCTCGTGCTCGACCGCACCGATATCGACACCGCGCGCGCATCCGTGCCGTGGGCTCTGCGCCGTCTGCTGGATCGTCGCGAAGGCGTCGTAGGACTCAAGCTCAACAAAGCGCGCTTCGAATTGCTGTACGGACTGCGCACGCGCATCGACAAAGTCGAAGGCCTTCGCGTCGCAGAGCAAGACGCTTTCGTCGGACGCATCCCGATCTCGCAGGCCATTCGCAGCCGCGCGCTCGTACGCAATCGCAACGCATCGCCGTTCGACACGCGCGAGGTCGACTACGCTCAGAAGGCGATCAAATGGATTCGCGGACTGTTCCGTCGGCCGGCGCAACTGCCGGTGTTCCGCGACTTCGCGAAGCGCGAGCGCGTAGTCATTCGCGACGGCGCGGAGTTCGATTTCCGCGAGACGCGCCAAACTGCAGATCCGTTCGCGATCGAAAAACCCGCGGCGACCACTCAGGACCCGGCAGACGAGTTCACGAAACGCCTTCCGCTGCGCGGCGGCGTCGACTATCCGTTCGAGTCGCAGAACATCTACAAGGAAGTTCTCGGGAATCCGCAGAAAGGCTCGGCCGGCGAGCCGCAGGGGCACGTCTCGGGACTGACGTTCGGCGCGCTCGGCGGCAGCGGCTCGCAGCAGGCGTCGTTCGACAACGGCAAGTCGATCATCATCACCGAGACCACGCAAGGCCGTCTCGACTCGCTCACGCTGATCCGCATCGGCCGGATCAACATGCTTTGGCATCACGCCCGACACGTGATCGTGTACGAGCGCACCACGCGCACCGCGCCGCGCTACGTCGGCGATCAGCCCGACGCGTTCGAAGGCATGGCCGCGCTGCGCAAGGTGAAGGAGTACGTCGAGATCACACAGCCGCGGCGCAAGTATCCCGACTTTCCGGTGAGCGCTGACGAGCGTCCGTCCGCCGGTCCGATCACAGGCTGCACGTTCGAGACGACCGTGATCCCGGTGAAGTCGAGCTGGGGCCACGACATCGAAGAAGGCTGGATCATCGCGCTGCGCGGTCCATTCAAGAACGAAGAGGAAGAGAAGTTCTATCCCTTCCCAAAGATCTTCGTCGAGCTCGCGCGCGCCGAAGGCAAAGGCGAGGGCGCGATCAATCATCTCGCTCGCGATCCGAGCCGCCTCTACTTCTTCACGACCACGCGACAGACGCTCGGCGCCGATACCGATGCCTGGCCGGCGTGGCCGGACGTCGACTTCCCGCTGACGACGAGGCCTCTCGCGCCAGACGTGCGCTATCTGCCGGGCTTCAGCGGCGCGAATCGCCAGCCCGACGCGGCGGAACACGACTTCGGTCAACGCCGCTTCACCATCGACGTCGAGCCGCCGGAAGAAGCGGCGAACCTGATGCACGGCCGGATCGGCAACGGACTCGAAGCGCGCGTGCGCAACGTGTCGCTGCTGCGCGGCGGCGCGGCGAGCGTGCGATCGGCAGTCGAGGATGCGGTCGGCTCTGCGTACGCAGCATCGGAAGCGCGCATCGGTGACTCGCTCGCCGAGCTTGCGCAACATTTCGAGCGCATCGCGCAACGAGGCGCCGATGCGACGTTGGGCGAGCTCGCGGGACTTGAGACCGAAGCGCGCACGATCCTCGCGAACGCACGCGCGGATGCCGACGCCCTCGTCGCGAAAGTCGAAGCGGGTAAAGCGCTGCTGAACACGCACGCCGAGACGTGGGGGCGAATCGACAAGCGCGATCGCGACAACGCCGAGGTTGCGGCGACCAAACTGCTGAACAACGTTTCCGGGGCGTACAAGAAGGAAGTTGAGGCCGCGGCGGATCGACTCGCTGATGCTGCAGCGAAAGACGAAGTCATCGCCACGATTCGCGCGGCCGGCGAATCGGCGTCCCGCCAACTGCGCCAGCAGATCGAAGGTATGCCTTTCCTCGGCGCGCAGATTCGCGAGCGCATCGAGTCAGCATTCGGCGACGTCACGCGCGAAGTCAGCGCGCTCTTTCAATCGTTGAAAAGCTCGTGGAACACGACCATCGACGAAGTCATCGCGCGGTTCGACAACGAATCGCCCGTCGCGCTCGAGGATGAGCTCTTCCGCGTCGTGCTCGACGGCCGTGCGCGGCTGGTCGCATTCGGCAACACGTTCGGCCGCTACGTGAAAGATCGGCTCGGTGTGCTCTTCGCCGACGTGCCGGGCGCAGACGGCGCGGTCGGGAAATTCACTGAAGTCGTCGATGCGGCCGTGCTCAGCGCGACCACCGCGATCGACGAAACCCTCGACGTGATCCCGCCGTTCGTCCTCGATCCTCCGAACGCGGACGAACTGAAGGCGCTGTTTGACGTGATCCTTCCGGATCCCGACGCTCTGTTCGCGGGCATTCAAACTGGTGTCGTTGATCTCATCGTCAAAGTTGCTGCGGACTACGAAGCAAAGCTCCTGGCGGAGTTGAAGACACTCGCAGACAAGTGCGACGCGGAGGTCGAGAAGCTGGTCAGCGCGGCGAACACCGGTGTCGCCGCGCTGAAGGCGAAGATCGACGAGGTCATCACGGAGACGACGACGCTTGCCAACAACGCACTGGCGTCAGTGCGGAAAGAAGCGGAGGATCGCCTCGCGGCGTTCGCGATTACGCCACTCGGCAAGGCGCTGCAGGGTGATGGGCTCGTCAACGCCGATCTGCTGAAGAACGAAGTCGTCACGCGCGTCGACGAGCTCGTGAAAAAACTCGATGCGGGCGCGAAGATCGGCGAGCTCGCGCGCGACGCAAACGACGCCGCGACGCGCGCGTCAGCGACGCTGCGTCGCGTCGGCGAGACGATCGAACAGGCAGTCTCGAACGAGTTGCGCAATGCAGTGCAGGGTGCCGAGGGCGCGGCGCTGGTGTTGTCGCGCGCGCTTGCTGAGGGTCCGGTCACCGACACGCTGCGCTGCACGCGTGAATGGGTCGGCTACTACTACGAGCAGGTGCGAGACGCGCTCGACGTCACGCGCGCGGCCGCGGTGTTCAACGACATCGGCGGGAACGTGCTGAACAGCCTCTCCGCGCAGGTGCCGTTCGATCGCATCCGCGACCGCGTGCTCGCTCAGCTCTCCAACTTCGACCTCAACAAACTCTTCCCCGACTTCGCAGGCCTCAAGCTCGAGAACCTCCTCGGCGGAGTGAAGATCCCCGACGATCCGAACGGTGAGTACGACTGGATCAAGATACGCCACGGCTTCGATCGCACGCGCCTCACGGCCTGGTCCGAGATCACGATCGACAAACAGTTCGACGACGCGCCCGAGCTCTTCACGTTGCCGCCGATCGCGCTCAGCGTCGTCCAGCCGCGCTTCACCGCGACGAGTCGCATCGAGGCCGATACCAGCGGCGTGCGCGCGCAACGCACGAACGCTCGCCTCGTCGCTGACTGGACCGTCACACTCAACGGCCAGCTCATCATGAGCATCGAGCAGGGCGGATTGTTCTTCGACAGCGACGGCGGGTTCGATTTCGACTTCGAATCGAACAATCTGCAACTCGCACCGGCGCTGCAGTTCGTGACCGATGCGATGCGATCGCTGCTCCCGCCGGAGGAAGGACTCACGCTCACCCCGATCTTCCCAGGCGGCATCAGCGTGGAGCTCAGCGTGCCGCTGCCCGACATCGGCACCGGCGCATTCACGCTCACCGGCGTCACGCTCTTCACACACTTCGATCTGCTCGTCGCGGGCGGGTTCGAAGTGCGCACCGGACTGTGGCTGAGCCGTCCCGATCGACCGTTCGGCATGGCAATTCTCTTTCTCGGCGGCGGCGGATGGTTCGGCGTCGACGTGCGCTACAAGCCAACGCGCGAGTTCGAAACACGCGTGTCCCTCGGCCTTGCCGCAGGCGCATTCGTCGCGCTCAACTTCGGCGTCGCGCGCGGCTCCGCTGGCGTGCTCTTCACCGTCGGTCTCGACTTCTATCGCAACTGGCTTCAGGACGGTTCGCAGGACCTCGCCATCTCCATCGGCATTTTGGTGTGGGGCGAGTTCAGCATCCTCAGCATCGTCTCGGCGTATCTGCGCGTCGTCCTGCGCATCGAGTATCGCAACGGCGAGATGACCGGCTACGGCACCGTCAGCGTGTCGATCAAGATCTGCTGGTGTTTCACACTCCGCGTGAACTCGCAGATCCGGCTGCCGTTCAAGTCGAGCAAGAAGAGCAGCAAGGTAGCGAACGAGTCGACAGTGGGCGCGCTGAACGCGCCGGCAAACGAATCGACCATCGTGCGCGCCACGCCCAAGCAGGCCGTGAAGGCGTACTTCGCGAATCTGGAGTTGTAGGAGACGTCATGCCGCAACTGCGCATTGCCCTCACTGTTCTTCCGGTCGGTCCGCGCGGACAGAAACAGATCGAAGCCTCGGACAAACTCTGGTTCGCACTGCAGATCTCGGCCGGATTCGACACGGAAGTCACCGCGACGAAGGAAGAAGTCGCGAAGCTGTGGCCGTGGAAACTGCACGTGCCCGACACCGGCAAGGTCAAATTGAACGCATGGGTGGGCGCCGCGCAGACGCCCGTCGAGGCGGTAATCGAAGACGACGCATTCGCGAAAGACCTGCGCGACGCCATCGCGAAAACGTACGAGCCGGACGAAGCGCGGAAGGGTCTCGATCTGCGTCTGCTGACGACGGGCGCCGATGAGACGTACGAGCGCGCAAACTTTCCGGCGCGTGTGCAGTACCTCGCCACGCTGCCCGGCGAACTCTCGTCGCGGCTCATGTCTACGCTTTACGTGCAGATCGATCGCGCGGCTCTCTTCAACAAGAACGGCAACGTGTGGGAACCGAAAGCCAAGCAGTTCTTCCTCGTCCCGCATGAGATTCAGCACGACGCAAAGGTCACGCTCGACACTCAGCCGGCGGATACCGGCCTTGGCGACGGCACGCATCAGGTCACGAACGGCGACGTCATGGCGATCGGCCCCGGCTTCGTGCTGGAGGGTCTCGCCGATCCGAAAAAGGGCGTGTTCGATCTGGAGAGCTACGCGGTCGAAGTCGGAAACGGCGATCGTCGCTTCATCGAGCTGGAGTCGATCATCCTCGATGCGCACGATCCGTTTGCGCAGATCGACGGCCTGCAGCAGCGCGGCGGACGCGAGAATTTGCGTCTCGTCGACAGCGTCACGACCAACACACGCGTCGTGCCGGAAGAAACGTTCGCCGCCTTGCTCGAAGCGTGGCGCGTGCGCGCATTCGCGAGCGAGCTGCGTGCGACGTTTCCGAACATCCTCACTCGCCTGCATTCGCTGCTCGTGCCGGGCGATGCAACGGTGTTGCAGATTCCGGATCGCTGGGCCGCGGGATTTACGAACGCGGTGAATCCGGCAAACGCGTTACTCGATGTCGCCCGCGTTCTCGCGTCACGGCTCGGCATTCCCGATGCCGACAATCGCACGATCCTGAGGCGTGTCTCCGATGCGAGCGGTTACGCCGCGATCGGCGCGCTCGCCGCGCAGGCGTTCGATGAAGCGCTGAGCGCGTCGGCGGCCACGCCGGCGTTGAAGGAGGCATGGATTTTCAAGCCGCGCGATCCGGAGACCCTTCCGCTCGATCGCAACGGAATCGCCGAGCGACGCATCGCCCTCGCGCAAACGGCCGCACGATTGATGCGCGAAGATGCGCTCGTCGCGCCCACGTTCGACGCTCTGAAATCCGTCGTCGTGCAGAAGGACAACGCGCCCGCGAAACTGCGCGAGTCGCTGCACGGCGCCATCGAGAAAACGTTCCAGGAGCGACGCAAAGAAATCGGCGTACTGGTCGCCCTTGGTCTCGCTTCGCCGTCCGAAACGAAACTCGACGGTGCGAATGACTTCGATAAGACGCAGGCACAGGCGCATCTCGCGAGCGTGTGGCCAGAGACGCCGGCTGCGACCACGGAGTTACCGGGACGCGGCCTGTCTCTCGTTGTCGGTGGCGATGGAAATCGCGTCGCTCACGAAGCAGCGAAGGATGAGCATGGCCGCGATCTCTATCGTGAAATCGGAGGTGTGCTGCTCTTCGCGCGGCGTGCGAGCATCGAATCGGAATTGAAGGATCGCGACTGGCGCATCCTCACCGGCGGCACCGCGTTCCTGGGTCAATTGGGGAACCGCGTGTTCGCGCCCGGGCAGACACCGGAGATCGAAAACAAAGAGTGGCTGCAGCGACTACTGGCCATTCCGATTCGCCCGGTCTTTCAACAGAAGATCGCGCGTGCCGATCTCGAATATCACGGCCAGCCGATGCTCGCGCAGTCGCCGCTGGATCAGGCGTATCAAGCCGACGAATACGAAGCAGAGAACGCCGGAGGATTGCCGGAAGCGTTCAGCTATCAATCGCTCGGCAACTTCGAGGGGACAGTCGGTGACCTCGCGGTCGTGAGCCGCGCACCCGCGTTGCGCTACGGCGATCACTACGAGTTCCTCGGACGTCTAATCGATCAGGCCGGTGGTCTGGCCACGGACACTCAGGATGCGAAGCCGTGGAAGTTACACGTGCCACCGAAGACTGCGACCGGCGCACCGATGTCGTATCTGCGCAAGGTGCCGGTCGGCGATCTCAACGTGTTGCCCGGTGAAACCGAAAGAGCGAACTGGCCTGCGCTCGCCAACGACGTTTCGTTGCGCGCACGCGAGTGGTGGGGACTCACGCATTCCGACGTCGAGTCTCTGCCGGCGTTGCTCGTGAGTGAGAACGTCTCGAAGCCGGAACTGAAGAGCTACGCATTTCGTGTACTCGCGCCCGCGACCGACGAACACACGCTCGTTCGTTGGGCTGCGCCCGCAGTCGGCGATGCGGAGCGCGACAAAAAGATCGAGCGACTCACGGAAGCGCTCACACAAGTCTTCGATCAGCGCCTCCTCGGCGCGGCGCGCGTGCTCCACGATCCCGCCGTCACGCGCATCGGCGTGCGCATTCGCGGAGCGGGCGCGGCGAACATCATCGAGCCGGTCTTCAGCGAAACCATCGCGCTCGAGGAATCGGCGGAGATCTTTCAACAGAAGCCGCTCACCATCCGCGTCACTGCGAGTGCGAGCGCGGCAAAGCCCACTGCCACGAAAGCGGGACTCGAGATCAACGTCACCATTCCGAATGGCACGTTCGCGGTGCTGGAGGTGTTCCCGCTCGTCGCGGTCGGCGACTTCGCTCGCTTCAATGCGATGCCTCATCTCGTCGATGCCAGTGAGCCGTTCAGCGGCCACGTTGCATTCCACCCGTCCGTCGTCTTGCTCGAAGGGGCGACAGCCGCGCTGCCCACAGAAGGCGAGCTCTACGAGCAATTCAAACTGTCGAAGCAGACCAACGGCGATATCGCCATTCGCTTCGAGAAGCCCGTCGACAACCTCGTCTTCGTCGATCGCTTTGCGATCGAACGCGAACGCTGGGTGTGGCGAAATCTGCCGATCGTTCCAGAGCAGCTTCCGGGGAACGACGCGGAGAAGCGACGCATTCTTGCGAGCGGACCGCCGCTGGCGGCGTTCGGCGCGACTGTCGACACGGATTCCGACGTGGAGAACTGGGAGCGCATCGCCGGTCTCGATCGCGGCTTCGTCGATCGCGGCGAAGTCGGTGGACGCTGGCCGCGCGCCGATGCGGTCGATTCCTCCGCGGGCGGTCCCGCCGCAAACGTGTTGCTCGCGGTCGACAATCGCGACGGCGTTTCGTCCGCCGACTACCTGCGTTACGGATTGCGCGTACGCTCGCGATACGCAGGCGTGCTGACGAAGAAGGAAGCGACGGCCGTGTCCGTGTCGAAGTCGATACGACGCCGCATCGCGACGGGATTCCGCGGCACGAAGGTCAAGCCGCCGAAGATTCTCGCGGTCGTGCCGCTCACCGCGTCGCTCGAAGCGGATCCGTTGAAGCGTCCTGCAGGTGTCTCGCCGTTCGCGGTGCTGCTCGACGAGACGTTCTTCCGCGAATACGGCATCGGCGAGCGCCTCGAGGTGATGCTCACGCTCGTCAATCTGGACATCGGCGAGCCCGAAGACAGCGCGGTGCCGTATCGCACCGGCCCCCTACCTGACCACTATCTCAAGCGCGAAGGGAACGGCGACGCGCGCTACTTCCGAGGCGCACGCGTGAAGCCCGGTGAGGAATCGATCTTCCTCGACGCGTTCGGACCGTTCGGATATTCGCTCGACATCACGCCGTCCGAGGCACTGGCCAATGCGAGTGCGTTCGTCATCTATGCGCCGAGTGACGTCGGTGCGCACTGGAGCATGTTTGCGCACTTCCGTCGCGTGCTCGATCTCCCGTCGGCGAAAGCAACGCACTGCAGCGACTGGTCCGACGCGCATGCGCTCTACACGCTGCCGGATGAGCATCGTCTCTTCACGAGCTCGGAAGGCAGCAGACCGAAGCTCGAAATCGCGGGCACCACGGCGACGCTGCGCGATTTCACGCTGGTGCTCGATCCGACCGCGGTGCCTCCGTCGAAAGACGGTAAGCCTCTGAAGAACTCCGAGGCTTGGAGTCAGTATCGCTATTTCGTGCTGATCAGCCGGGTGCTCGCTGGCGCGGGCCAGGGATTTGACGCCGAGTTGCCGGTGGCGATCGCACGCATTCCGCGATCCGCGAACGGCTTCATCAAGCCCGGCTCGTTCGACGTCGAGCATGCGAGTGGTGCATCGCTGACGATCGAGGCGCCGATCCTCGCGACAGCAGGCGATAAGCTGGGCGGCGAGCTTCGTGGACGCGTGCTCGAGATCCTCATCAACGGCCAGTACAGCGACGCCTCGCGTCTCGATTCCACACAGACGTGGAAGGACTTCTGGGAATCGATGCTCGACGCGAAAGAAGCTGGTGAAACCGACGCCGCGGGCATGGTGCGGCGCGTGTCCAAATCCTTTGTCGTGAGTATGGGGTAAGCCCTACTCCCGCGACTCGCGCGGGGCCATGATCTTGACGTTGCGGATGCGGTGGTCGGCGGTGTGGTCGCCGTTCGCGGCGCCGAGGGCGATGCCCTTGAATCGTGAGTTGAGAGTTTGTTCGAACTTCAGGACTTCGACGTCGGCGTAGGTGACGACGACGAACTCTTCGTGCACGAGGATGCGGACTTTTCGCCAGTCGCCGTCGGTGTAGAGGTCGG
Source organism: Thermoanaerobaculia bacterium (assembly GCA_036383875.1). Taxonomy (GTDB): domain Bacteria; phylum Acidobacteriota; class Thermoanaerobaculia; order Gp7-AA8; family Gp7-AA8; genus QHVT01. The sequence continues at coordinate 401 of DASVNL010000665.1, read as the reverse complement.
GCAGGCCGGAGAGGACGGAGAGCGAGACGCGGGAGTCTGGGTCGTCGGGATCGACGCCGGCGCCTTCGAGATAGATCGCGGGGGATTCGTAGATTTGGAAGTGGACCGCGTAGCCGTTTCCGGCGATCGCGCCGCGACTGCCGCCGTTGGGCGGTGGCGTGGTTTTGTATTTTTCGCGATCTATTAGAAACATGAAACTGATGCCGTCGGCGGGCCAATTGACGGATCGTCTCGTGGGCTTCTTGATGGAGTACTCGAATTCGACGATGTACGGCGGCTGGATGTCCTGATTCAGCACGATCGCGGATGCGGCCTGGCTGGCTTTGTCGGGGATCATTTGTAATTCAGTGTCGTTCGTCCAGCGTGGGAATCCCTTTGCGCGCTTGTTCGCGTACAGAAGA
>DASVNL010000664.1:0-4903 GCA_036383875.1 Thermoanaerobaculia bacterium | reverse complement strand
CAGGAGCTGAACGTTCCGACGGAGAAGGGCTTCGACGAAGAGGAGACGGATCAGGATGCGGATCGTCTTCAGCGCTCCGACGTGATCACGACCAATCAGGAGTTCGTCATCGCGGACATCGGACGTTCCGCGGCCGCGAACGGCGTGACGATCTACGCCGTCGAGCCGGACGTGCATCTCGAGCTGATGGTGCGCGGCAACGCCGGCGTTACGAGCAGGGCGGGGACGCGTGGCGGCGGCGGTCACTTTGGACCGGACACGTCGCGCGACCTGCAGCAGGCCATTCACATCGACATGCTGAACAACAGCGCGATGACGCTGCAGTCGCTCAGCGAGAAGACCGGCGGGAAGTGGTTCCGCGGCACTGCGGGCATCGACGACACGTTCAAGCAGATCAACACCGATCTCAGCACGTACTACTCGCTCGCGTATCGCGCAACGGGCGAAGACGGGGAGCCGCGCGTGGTGAAGGTGCAGGTGAAGAATCGCCCCGACCTGAAGGTGCGCACGCGCTCCGAGGTGTTGAAGAAGACGACGGCGCGTGAGATGGACGATCTCGTCACGGCGAGCCTGATCTATCCACGCCCCGTGAACGAGCTCGCGATCAACGTCACGAGCAGCACGCCGGTGAAGGCCCGCTCCCTCGGCCTCTACACCGTGCCTCTCGACATCGTCATCCCCGTCGACAAGCTCACGTTCCTGCCGACCAACGACGGCACGAAGTACGTCGCGTCGTTCGATGTGCACTTCGCCTCGGCCGGTCGCGATCGCGACTTCATCCAGGGCGGCAAGACGCAGCAGATCATCGAAATCACGCCCGATCAGTTCTCGCGCCTCGCCGGCGGCAAGTATCACTACAAGACCGGCATCAACGTTTCGCCGGGCTCGTCGAAGATCGCCATTGGTCTGATCGACGACGCGACGAAACTCACCGGCTTCGGCACAGTCGAAGTCTCGACGAATTGAGGCGAATCATGAAGACGTCAGCACTCGCGCTTCTTCTTCTCGCCGCCGCATCCGGCCTCAACGCGCAGAGTCGCGTTCCGTACATCGAAACGTTCGAAGTCCGCCTGCACAACCTCGACGTCGTCGTGACGGACGCGAAAGGTCAGCCCGTGCATGGACTGACGGAGAACGACTTCGCGGTGTTCGAGAACGGCACGAACCAGCCGATCACGAACTTCTCCGCGTACGACGCGAATGCCGCGACCGCGACGCTCGGTTCGTCGTCGCGCGACGCGGTCGAGGCGGCGACGCAGCCTCCGCCACCGCGGCACTACATTTTCTACGTCGACGACTTGCAGATGCGCCGCGCGTTGCGTGACCAGTTGCATGCGCGCCTGCAGGAGTTCGTGAACACGATGCGCGAAGGCGACGTCGCCGCAGTCGTGCGTCCGACGGCGGCGGAGAAGGTCGTGCAGGAGTTCACCAGCGATCGCGCGGCCATCGAGCGCACGTTGAAAGACGTGATCGACGACAGCAAGATGAAGTACGCCGGCCCCACGCTGGAGATCGCGCAGTTCCAGATGGCGTTGCATCGCGGCGACAATCTCGCGATGGCGCAGCGTGAGTACGCCTACGCCACGCGCCGCCGCGTCGAACATCGCCTCGGCCAACTGCGCGCGCTCACTTCATCGCTCGCGGGCATCGAAGGTCGCAAGATCCTGATCATGGTGACCGAGGCTCTCGGCGCGGAGCCGGGGAGCGAGGCGCGCAGCATGGAGCAGGCGCTCGGCTTTCCGGCCGAGGGCGGCCTGGAGCCGATCGAAGACGGCTCGGATGACTACAAGCGTCAGCAGCACAACGACTCGATCACGCGCAACTACGAGCGCACCATCGCCGACATCGCGCGCTCCGCGGCTGCGAACGGAGTGACGATCTACGCGCTCGAGCCGAACGTGCATCTCGACCTCATGGTGCGCGGCGCTGCGGCCGTGCCGGTGAAGAAGGGACCGAGCAGCGGCGGCGGACACTTTGGCGCGGACGCGGCTCGTGCGCTTCCGACGAACATGCATTCCGACCTGATGCAGAACAGCGCGACCACGCTCGCGTCGCTCAGCGAGAAGACGGGCGGCAAGTGGTTCCGCGGCACGAGCGGCATCGACGAGACGTTCGCGCAAGTCGCAACGGATCTCAGCGCGTACTACTCGCTCGCGTATCGCGCGACCGGCGCGGAGAACGGACCGCGTCGCGTGCAGGTGAAAGTGCGCAATCGCCCCGACCTGCACGTGCGCACGCGCAGCGAAGTGCTGCAGAAGTCGACGGGCCGCGAGATGGACGATCTCGTCGTCGCGAGCCTGCTGTATCCGCGTCCGGTGAACGAGCTCGCGATCAACGTGACCGCGGGCGCGCCGGTGAAGAATCGCGGCTACTACACGATCCCGCTCGACGTCGTCGTGCCGATGCGCAAGCTCACGTTCCTCCCGACGAACGACGGCGCGAAGTACGTCGCGTCGTTCGACGTGCACTTCGCGCTGGCCGGCGTCGATCGCGACTTCCTGCAGGGCGGCAAGACCGAGCAGATCATCGAGATCACGCCCGAACAGTACGAGCAGCTCGACAGCGTGAACTATCGCTACAAGACCGGCATCAACGTCTCGAAGGGTTCTTCCAAGATCGCGATCGGTCTCATCGACGACGCCACGAAGCTCACCGGCTTCGGCACCGTCGACGTCGTGACGCGCTGACGCGCGAGGGCCGAGGGCCGAGGGCAACTCTCTCGACGACCTCCCTCGGCCCTCGGCCCTCAGCCCTAGCGAGCGCCTCGTGCGAGCTTCGCGACCATCGCCGCGCGTGAGCTCACGCCGAGCTTCGCGAAGATCCGCCGCAGATACGTACCGACGGTCCACGTGCTGATCTCGAGCACCGCGGCGATGACTTTGTTCGGATGACCCGCGGCGACCATGCGCGCGATCTCGAACTCGCGCGGGCTGAGTTGCGTCGCCGGCGTCGCGCGGGTGACCACGCAGCGAAAGCCGTCGACGATGACGTCCACCACGACGTCATCGTCGCTCTCCGTTTTCGCCGCAAGCCGGACGAGATCCTCGACCGCACAGGCCACATCCTCCTGTCGGGTCTCCGCGGGACTCATCGCCGGAGCGCGCATTGGTGGTAAAGACGTAGTGACGGAAGGGTGGGCAGCGTTACAACTTCGCTCAACCCGTTTGTTCTGTCACCTCCCGTGGTTTCCAGGAAAAGATCCTCGCGTTCTGTCGCGGCGACGTGATGCCGATCGACTCCGCGCTGGTGAGCCACTCTTCCGCGAACTCCGCGATGGCCACGAGCTGCGCCTCGAACTGCGTGCGACCCGTGCGGAGGATGTGCGGCTGCGCGAGCCACTTGAGCAACTCGCGACCCGCGACGGCCATGCGCTGTCGCGGCGAAGTGCTGATCGGATCGTTGAAGTAGCGCGACAGAATTTCTTCGACGACGTCCCACGGCGTGTCCGCGCCGAAGAGTTTCCGTACGTCTTCCGCGCCGAGAATCCGGAACGCTTCGTCGAGCAACTGCAGCGCTTCGACGCGCAACACGTTGATGTGTCCGTACGACGCGAACTTGAGGTTGTTCCGCAGATCGAGACCCGCGCGACGCACGGTTGCGATCGAGCCGAAGGTCGGATCGTTCGCGCGCTCGCGCATGACTTCCGAGATCCGCTTGTCGCGCCAGAACAATGCGACTTCGCGAATGAAGTGCGTGAAGAGCGGATGGAACTGCGCGTTCGGCTTCGAGCCCATCGGCGGCGCCGCGCTGCAGTATCCGAATGCGCGGCAGTAGCCGCCGAGGCGTTCGTTGCGCGTGAAGCGCAACACGCGGCGGCGGATGAAGCGATAGAGCCGGCTCGCGCCGTCGCCGTTCGAGAGTCGCACGGCGCCCGCGGCCCAGAGCTGCTCGAGTTTCTGCAGCACGCGGAACACGCCGATCGTTTCGTGTTGATAGACGTAGTAGAGATCAGCCGCCGCGACGATGCGCTCCGACGCGATGGTTTCGTCGTACCGCTGCACCTCGGGGACGATGTACGCGCCGCTCAGATCCGCGGGCGCGTTCGCGCCGAGGCCGATCAGGTCCGCGAGTCCGTTGTCGGCGGGACCAGGCGTCTGCGCCTGCTGATCGAAATACGATCGCTCGAAGTCTTCGATCTGCTCCGACACCGCCTCGGCCAGCCGCGGGTCCGTCGCGAACTGCGTCGACATGTTCCGCGCCACCGTTTCCCGGAACGCGGCCAGTTGATCCAACAACTCTTGATAGTCCTTTTGCGTAGCCATGTGCGTCTCCTCAGTCTCACTTCTTGCGTCGCACGTTCGGGGGCGGCGGTGCGTAAACGTTCTGGACGTAGATCACCTTCGGCACCGTCGCCTCGCTGCCCGGCGTCACGTTCGCGACGTGCAGGTCGAGCGGGCCAGGTGCGATGTCCTGCGGCAACATCACCGTCGCCTCGATGCCGCAGTTCGTGGCCTGCGCGAGCGCTCTGGCGATGTCGCGATCGCCGCGTTGCAGCGCGATCGTGGCGCCGGCGTCGAAGCGCTCGCCCTGCACTTGCACCAGCACCGTCATTCCGGGGTTGAGCGCGTGATAGCGGTCGTCATTCGACTGCGGATACGGCGGGAAGAAACACGTCTTCGCGATCACGGGACGATCTTCGGTCGCCGCCATGCGCGCGTATTTGTAGAGCGTCGATACTTGCGTCGCGAGCAGCCGCGCCGCGCGTCGCGCTTTGCGTGAGTTGATGCGCAGCGGCACGGAGTCGCAGGGGACGTTGGGCAGGTCGTCATTCGCGCAGCAGTTCGGCGTCACGGCCTTCATCCGGACGTCGGCTCCGTCGGTCCAATCGGATTGAAGCCCATACGTCGGCTGCACGCCCGGATGGTTGTCTTCGAACAGCGGCAGCAGTCCGGTCTGGATCACG
>DASVNL010000663.1:0-2724 GCA_036383875.1 Thermoanaerobaculia bacterium | reverse complement strand
GAGGCAGAGCGTGTCGAGCAGCGACGCGTCGTAGCCGGTGATGCGTGCCGGCAACACCGCGCGCTCCCACGCACTCGCCGCGACTTCGAAGCCGTCGAGTTGCGCGAGCACGTTCTGCAATCCGTCGACGCCCATCAGTCGCGATGACGGCGCGACGTGTTGCCACGCGAAGAGGAAGCGCATGAAGTCCGCGGCGCCGACCGGCTCGATCTCCGCGCGCAGACGATTGAGTGTGTAGCGATGAATGCGCGCGAGCAGTCGTCGCTCGCACCACTGTCTCTGCGCGCTGAACGCGCCACGCAGAATCACGCCTTCGCCTTCGAGCTTCAGCAGCGCGAACTCGGCGTCACTCTCGTCGATGCGCAGCGACTGTGCGAGTTCCGCGGCCGTGACTGGCCCGAGGATCGAAATCCGTCCGCGCAGCAGCTCGAGGATCGCGTCTTCGCGCGACCACTCCTTGATACGCGACGCGGGTGCGTCGATCGAAACGGAGATCGCGTGAATCGCGAGGAACTCGGGGAGACGTTCCGCCGCGATGTAGAGCGAGGTTTCACGGAGGGGATCCCGCGCTGAAGCGCGGGATGACACATCGGCGGTGGTGTCATCCCGTGCTTCAGCACGGGATCCCCCGCCGACGTAAACGCATGTCGCGCGACGCGCGCGCGCGAGCTCCGCGAACATCGCGTCGTCGACTTCGTCATCGAGCAGGAAGCCCGCGGTGATGAGCGCGTCGTGCAGTTCGTCGGCGTCGCGCGGATCGGGACGCTCTTCGTCCTGCACGCGCGCGATCGCCGCGAGGTCGAGGATGCCTGGCTCGTGCGACTCGCCCGCGCGTCGCGTGTAGACGGCCTGCGTGCGACGCTCTTCGAGCGGCGCGTCATCGAGGAACGCGTACGGCTTCGCGTTGAGAATCTCGTGCGCGAGCGGTGACGGCTCGACGGTGTCGCGCGCGACGAGCTCGAGCTCGCCCGCGTGAATTTTCGTGAGCACGTTCGCGAGTCCGTCGAAGTCCATCGCCTCTTCGAGACAATCGCGCACGACCTGATTGACGAGCGGATGATCGGGGATCTGCCGGTCGCCGGGGATGTTCTCGAAACACGCGGCCGCATCGGGGAAGACCGCGGCCATCAGATCGTCCGCCATCATGCGCTGCAACTGCGGCGCGACTTTCTTGCCGTTGCGGCTGCGCGGCACGGCGAGCGAGATGGTGGTGTTCCAGCGCCAGCGCGTTTGAAACACGGGCGCGTCGAGGAACGCCTGGACGAGCACGTCCTTAGCGGTGTTCGGATGGAGGTAGCGGAAGACGTCGGAGAGCGGGAAGGAGTGTTGCGGCCCGAGGGAGAGCAGGATTGCGTCTTCGGTCGCGGCGGCCTGCAGCTCGAAGTTGAACTGGCGGCAGAAGCGCTTGCGCAGCGCGAGTCCCCACGCTTTGTTGATGCGACTGCCGAACGGCGAGTGCAGCACGAGTTGCATGCCGCCCGACTCGTCGAAGAAGCGCTCGAGCACGAGCGTTTGCTGCGTGGGCAGCACGCCGAGAACTTTGCGCGACTCTTCGAGATACGCGACGATCTCCGCGGCCGCGTCACGCGGAATGTCCGTCTCGCGCGTGACCCAGTCGGCGTCGGTGAAGTCGCGGCGAAAGTCGCTGACCGCGCGCGACAATTCATCGCTGCGCGCCGGCGCCTCGCCGAGCCAGAACGGAAGGCTCGGCGGTTGTCCGTGCGCATCGGCGACGCGCACAGTTCCCGCGGTGACCTGCGTGACGCGCCACGACGTGTTGCCGAGTTGGAAGACGTCGCCGGCCGAGCTCTCGATCGCGAAGTCTTCGTTGAGCGTTCCGATGAACGTCTCTTCCGGTTCGAGCACCACGCGATAGTCCGCGACTTCGGGGATCGCGCCGCCGGACGTGATCGCGAGCGATCGCGCCCCGCGACGTCCCTTCACGCGCAGGTTCACTTCGTCGCGATGCACGAGCGCGCCGCGGCGTCCGCGTTTCGTCGCGAATCCGTCGGCTGTCATCTTCACGACGTCGTCGAAGTCTTTGCGCGCGAGTCCGCGATACGGATACGCGCCGCGCACGAGCTCGAAGAGTTCGTCTTCGCTGAAATCGCAGCACGACGACTCGGCGACGACCTGCTGCGCGAGCACGTCGAGCGGCGCGTCATGTTGCACGATGAGATCGAGCTCGCCCTGCTTGATCGAGCGCAGGAGCGCGGTGCATTCGACGAGATCGTCGAGCGACACGGGGAACACGCGGCCTTTCGGCAATCCGCTCACCGAGTGACCGGAACGTCCGACGCGCTGCAGCAGCGTCGCGATGCGATGCGGTGATCCGATCTGGCAGACGAGGTCGACGTGTCCGATGTCGATGCCCAACTCCAGCGACGCCGTCGCGACGAGCGCTTTCAGTTGTCCGGTCTTGAGCCGCGTTTCGGCGTCGAGGCGATTTTCTTTCGAGAGGCTGCCGTGATGCGCGGTGACGGCTTCTTCGCCGAGTCGCTCGGAGAGATGTCGCGCGAGGCGCTCGGCCATGCGTCGCGTGTTCACGAACACGAGCGTGGTCTTGTGCTCCGCAATGAGCTGCGTGAGGCGATCGTAATACTCACCCCAAACCTCGGCCGACATGACCGCATCGAGCGGCGACTTCGGCAACTCGAGGTTGAGGTCCATCGCGCGGCGATGGCCTTCATCGATGATGGCGACTGAAGGGCCAAGGGCCGAGGG
>DASVNL010000662.1:0-10583 GCA_036383875.1 Thermoanaerobaculia bacterium | reverse complement strand
GCCGATGTTGTCGACGTCGATGCGTCCGCCGCGGAACACGCCGCCGAGAACGATCGACACGCCGACGCGGAGATCGTTGCGGCGATTGCGCATGCGCGACGCCGGGATCCAGTACGAGTGGCGCTGGTTGTCGATCTGCACGCGATAGCCGTCGCGTTCCTGCTTCATCTGCGTGACGCGACCGGTGGTGTTCACACGCTCGTTGTCGCGGTAGGTGCGGCTATCGTTGTTGTTGCCGCGCTGCTCGACGCGTCCGCGGTTGTTGTTGTTCGAGTTGTCGTTGCCGTGGCGCTGCGCGGGTTGCGCGAAGAGCGACGTTGCGGTCATCAGCGTGAGCGCCGTCGCGGTGAGCACTGCCTTGTTCGTTTTCATCGTTGTCTCCTTGCGTTACGAGTGAGGAGACAAAGCGCGGGAACGCGGCGTTCCGGGCGAATGCCGAACTGCACGCGCGCGATACGAACTGCATCACTGTTTACGCGCTTTACATCGGAATCCAGCACGTGACCTTCGTGCCGCCGCCCTCGCGCGCCTGCAGCCGCATCCGTCCACCGTGCGCCTCGACGATCTCGTTGCACAGCGCGAGGCCGACGCCGGATCCGCCGGGCTTCGTCGAATAGAACGGCACGAGCGCCTGGCGCATCACCTCTTCGCTCATCCCGCGACCGCGATCCACGACGCGCAGCACGCAGTCCGTGCCCGCGAGCTCGATCGACACTACGATCTCGTCGGGATCGCTGCCGGACTCGTGCGCGTTCTTCACGAGATTGATCAGCACCTGCTGCAACTGCGCTCGATCCATCCGGCACGCCGCATTGACTGCACCCTCGACGCGAAAGTCGTAGAGCGCGTGCACGGCGTCGAGCACGTCGTTCCACGACACCATCTCCTTGCGTGGCTCGGGGAGTCGCGCGAACTCGGCGTACGCGTCGAGGAACGTGCGCAGGAACGCGAGACGTTCTTCGATGAGACCGTAGATTTCGCCGAGGCGGTGGCGATGCTCGGGCATTTCCTGGGCGCGGCGCGCGGAGTGGAAGAGCGAGCTGATCGGCGCGACGGTGTTGTTGATCTCGTGATTGATGACGCGGATGGCGGTCTTCCACGTCGCGACTTCCTGGCGTCGCAGCTCTGGCGTCAGGCGTTCGAGCAGCACGAGGCGATGCGGCTGTATGTTGAGTTGAAAGATGCGCTGCGTGAGATGAAAGGTCTCGTCCTCGTGACGGAAGATCGAGTCGCTGAAGGACGCGAGCGCGTCGCGTAGCGGCGTCGCGAAGGAGAGCTCGTCGAGGACTTTGCCGTTGAGCCGCGCGCCGGCCGCGAGCAGTTCGCGCGCAACGGTGTTCGAGTAGATGACGCGATCGCCGGAGTTCAGCAGCATCACCGCGATCGGCGTGCGTTGCAGGATCGTGTCGAGCAGGATTTCTTTGTGGTGCAGCTCGCTCCGATCGTTGCGCACGGTGTCGGCGAGCTCGTTGTACAGGCGCTTCAACTCCGCGATCTCGTGATCGCCGCGAACCGCGAGTCGCAGCGAAAAGTCGCCGTCGCGGAACGCGCTCAGCGCATTGCCGAGGACGGCGTGCAACTCCGTGAAGCGCGAGATGATCACGTGCGCGCTCCACAGCACGGCGGGCAGCGCGATCGCGAGGGCAATCGCGATCGCGGCGGTCGGAGGGAGGAAGAGTGCGCGGGCGATCTTTGGCGCAACGAAGGCGCCCGCCATCGCGATGATGACGGTGGCCGTCAGCGTCAGGGTGATGCGCGTGGCCAGTCTCAACTCAGCGCGGCTTTCTCTCCAGCACGACTCCCAGCTTCTCCATCCTCCGATACAACGCCTGCCGGCTCAATCCCAAAGCCTCGGCCGCCCGCGACACGCTGCCATTCGCATTCAGCAGCGCCGTCTCGATCTGCGTTCGTTCGATCGGGACTTCTTCCGCTCGCGCCTCGCCGGCAGCGCCGAAGCCGAGGTCCGTCGCGGTGATGGTTTCGCCGAGGCTGAGCGCGGTCGCGCGTTGCACGCGGTTCTGCAACTCGCGGACGTTGCCGGGCCATTCGTGCATGAGCAGAGCCGCTCGCGCGCCTTCCTCGAGCGTCTTCCCGGTACGCCCGAGGAAAGCTTCCGCGAGTGGCAGAACATCTTCGCGACGATCGCGAAGAGGCGGCAGCGCAATCTCGACGACTGCGATGCGAAAGTAAAGGTCCTGGCGAAACGTCCCGCGTGCGATGGCGTGATGCAGGTCGGCGTTCGTCGCGCAGAGCACGCGCACGTCGACGCGGCGCGTCTCGCTCGAGCCGAGCCGTTCGAGCTCACCCGTCTGCAAAACGCGGAGCAACTTCATCTGACCGGCGGGGGAGAGATTGCCGATTTCGTCGAGGAACAGCGTGCCGCCGTTCGCGGCTTCGAAGCGTCCGATGCGCAGTCGCGTCGCGCCGGTGAATGCGCCGGGCTCCGCGCCGAACAGCTCACTCTCGATGAGCTCGTCCGGAATCGCGCCCGCGTTCACTTTCACGAGCGGCTTGTTCCTGCGTCGCGAGTTCGCGTGCACGATCTCCGCGATCTTCTCTTTGCCCGCGCCGTTCGGTCCCGTGATCAACACCGGCACGTCCGACGGCGCGACCTGCACCGCGAGCGACACGACGCGATGCATCGCGCTGCTCTCGTAGATCACGCCGCACAACTCGTGCGTGCGCGCGAGGGATTGTCGCGAGCGTTCGCGCACGGAGCGCTCGCGCTCTTCTTCCACGCGCGCCGTGCGAATGCGCAAGAGCGCCTGCACCGTGGCGACGAGTTTCTCGTCGTTCCACGGCTTGGCCATGTAATCCGTCGCGCCTTCTTTCACGAGTTGCACGGCCGTCTCGAGCGAAGTCCATGCCGTCATTAAAAGAATCGGCAGCTCGGGATCGTGTGCGCGCACGCGCCGGAAGAGCGCCACCCCTTCATCGCCCGACGTCGCGCCGGGCGAGAAGTTCATGTCCTGCAGCACGACTCCCGCGTCGCCGCGCTCGACGATTTTCATCGCCGAGTCGGGATCGGCCGCGACGACGCAGTCGACGTCGTGCAGCTCGAACAAGACCCGCAGCGCGCTGCCGACCGCGGGCTGGTCTTCGACGATGAGAACTTTCATGAGTGGTGAGAACGAGCGATGAGTGATGAGTGATGAGTGATGAACTGCGCAGCGAGAAACGCGGCTGTCGTCATGGCGTCATGGGCGAAACGCGGGACTCTGCGATGCGGCTCATCACTCATCATTCATCACTCATCACTGGCTTCAGACGCTTCGCGTCGCGATGCTCGGCGACACCGCCATGGCGCGCATCGCCGGTGGGATCGTGGCGAGAAGTCCCATGCTCCACAAGAGCACGATGCCGCCCGCGACGAGCTCCCACTGCATCTTCACATCGCTTACGTGAGTGACGAGGAGAAAGTTCAACGCATACGCGCCGGCGACGCCGAGGATGAGTCCGGCTGTGGTGAGGAGCCAGTTCTCGAGGACGAAGTAGCGGAGGATGTCCGCGCGCGTGGCGCCGAGCGCACGGCGCGTGCCGATCTGCTTGCGGCGTTCGGCGACGGCGAGTGACGTCAGGCCGAGAATGCCGAGGGCCGTGACGGCGATGAGCGTCACGATGATGCAGGTCAGCGTCGTCACGACGATCTTGCTGCTCGCGAACCAGCCGTCCTTCTTCTCGCTCGTCGCTTTGAAATCCATCACGCGACCCGCGTTCGACGCGGCGAGGCGCTTTTCGATTTCTGCCATCACCGAGTTCATCGCGCCCGGCTCGGTGCGAATCAGGAACGGCCAGCCGCGCGCGTAACTGCCGACGCGCGCCGGCAGGAAGATCGCCTTGTCCGAGTAAGGCTCGGGCGACGTCGGACGTCCGAAGGGGTTGTAGAACTGGCCCATCACGCCGATGACCGTGAACGGATGCTCGACCGCTTCCTGTCCGACGCGGCCTTGCTGGATCTGCTTGCCGATCGCGCCGCCGTTCGGGAAGAGCATGTCCGCTAGCGACTTGGTGATGATCACTTTGTCGTAGGGATCCGTCTGCGTGCCGACGCCGTGATCGCCATCGCGGAACGCGCGCCCTTCGATGATCTGCGCGCCGAGCGTGTCGATGATGTCTTTGGTTCCGAAGTAGATCTGCGTCGGCGTCGACTCACGCGCGTTGGTGTTCAGCGCGAAGACCTGCGTCGACGAGCCGCCGCCTTCCCACAATTGAAAGTGCGTGTTCGCCGCCGCACGGACGCCGGGCACGCCCTGGATGATGCGCAGGTCGGAGTCGATGGCCGGATCGATCGCGCCTTCTTTTTCGTAGTCGGGCGAGAAGGGCCGGACGCGCATCCAGAGGATGTTGTCGTCGTCGAACCCCGAGGCCTGACTCATCTTCGCGCGCTCGGCGAGGATGACGTTGATGCAGTTCGTGACGATCGCGAGGGTCATCGCGATCTCGAGGATGATCAGCACGACGCGCGTGCGGTTGTGCTTCATCGCGCGAAGAATCGGTCCGATGTTCATGGCTTACCTTTCGGTTCGGTTGGCAGTTGGCAGTTTGCGGGTGGCGGGAGTCCCAAACCCACCGCGCGGTGATCCCCCGACAACTGCCAACCGCCAACTGCCAACCGCCAACTGTCTCATTGCACCTTCAACTGCATCGCGGGCGCGACGGAACAGACGCGCCAGGCCGGATAGATGCCGGCGAGCAGGCCGGCGACGAGGGAGAGGATCGTGGCGAGGAGCAGCATCTCGCCGTCGAGGTGCAGCGCCTCGCCGTTCTGCATGAAGCGGGCGAGGATGCTGAGGATGCCGATCGACAACGCGATGCCGGCGATGCCGCCGATCGCGCCGATGAGCTCACACTCGATGACGTGCTGCCAGAAGATCTGCGCGCGACTCGCACCGAGCGCGCGGCGCACGGAGACTTCGGGAATGCGCGCGAGAAACTTGCCGAGCAGGATGCCGACGAGGTTCAGCGAGCAGACGACGAGGAAGAGCAGCGACACGACGCTCATCGCCTTCACGCCGCTCGGCATGAGGCCCCATTCGGCGACCAGGCCTTGAATCGTCGTCAGCTCGAACTTCAGCGGGCGCGTGAAGCGTCCGACTTTTTTCTGATCGAGGATGTAGCCGCGCACCCAGTCCGCGTACGCCGCCTTCGATTTCGCATCGGGCAGCTCGACCCAGTACTGAATCCACGCGCGCTCGGAGACGAGGAAGTCCTGGAACGTGTTGACCGGCACGCCGTTCCAACCGGACGTGTTGCCGATGGTGTAGAGCTGCAGCGGCTCGCAGAGATTGAACGGAATGAACACCGGCTCCGGCGGACCGAAGCTGTTGCGCGTGAGGTCGTAGACGCGCATCGGCGGGCGATACGGCGCTAGCACGCCCGTGATGCGATACGTGCGCTCGCCGAGGCGGATCGACTTGCCGACGCTGTTCGTACCGCCGAACAGTTTCTCGTTCGTCGCGTGATCGATGACCGTGACGTACTCCGGCTTCGCGTCGGACGCTTTCGTCCACGGACCGCCGTACGCGAACGGCATCTCGAACATGTCGAAGAAGTCGCTCATCACGAGTCGCACGTCGGGCTGATACGGCCGCGCGACTTTCGGATCGGGATAGATGAACATCGCCGCGACGTACGTCGGCGTCTGGCGCTTCGGAATCGGCGAGCGCATGAGCGCGCGCGCATCGCGATACGTGATCTGGTCGGGGACCGATCCTTCGATGTCGCGGAACGGCTGCTTGCCCCAGCTATCGAGTCGCACGTAATGCACGGTGTCGCTCTTCGTCGGCAACGGAGCCTTCGTATAGAAGTGCCGCAGCGTGACGAACGCGGTCGAAACGCAAATGCCGAGCGCGATGCCGCCGATGAGCAACGCGGTCAACACCGGATTGCGGCGCAGACTGGTGAGTGCGGTTTTGAGGTGATAGGTGAGCATGGTTGTCTTTCGGTTGGCGGTTGGCGGTTGGCAGTTGGCGGGAGATGAGGCCGTGGTGGTTGGGGGCGTCCCGCCAACCGCCAACGGCCAACCGCCAACCGACTCAGGCCAACGTCGCTGCGATCCCCGCTGTCGTTTCGCGTGCGAGCGTTACGCGTGGGCGTTCCACATCCACGATGCGTCCGTCGAAGACGTGCAACTGGCGATTCGCGCGTTCCGCGCATTCGGGGCTGTGCGTGACCATCACGATCGTCGTGCCGTCGCCGTTGATGCGTTCGAGGAGATCCATGATCTCGCGCGTCATTGCGGAGTCGAGGTTGCCGGTCGGCTCGTCGGCGAGGATGAGTTTCGGATCGCCGGCGAGGACGCGCGCGATGGCGACGCGTTGCTGCTGACCGCCTGAAAGCTGCGAGGGGAGGTGGCGCAGTCGCGCGGAGAGTCCGACCATTTCGAGCGCGCGCTCGATGCGTTGTCTGCGGTCGGCGGCGCCGAGGCCGCGGTAGCGGAGCGGGACGTCGACGTTGTCGAAGACGTTGAGATCGGGGATGAGATTGAACGACTGGAAGATGAAACCGATCGTGCGATTGCGGATCTGCGACATCTCTTTGTCGGACAGGCGGCTCACGTCGCGCCCGTCGAGGAGATACGTCCCGGACTCGAACGTGTCGAGCAGGCCGGCGACGTTGAGGAACGTCGTCTTGCCCGAGCCGGACGGGCCGGTCACGGAGACGAACTCGCCCGCGGTGACGTTGAGCGAGAGGTCTTCGAGCGCGTGCGTCTCGATCGATTCGGTGCGGTAAATTTTCTTGATGTGGGACATCTGCAGCATGGGCGTTTCGCTCCTCATCGCAACATCACGTTTTTGACATCGCCGAACACCGTCGTGTCGGACACGACGATCGCTTCGCCTTCGTTGAGACCACTCATCACTTCCACTTCCCCGATGCTCGAGACGCCGGTCGTGATCGTGCGCTTCGTCGCGAGCTTGCCGTCGACGACGTACGCCGAGCGTCCACCACCGACTTCGAGGAACGCACCGCGCGCGACTTTGAGCACGTTGCGCTTCGACTCGAACGTCAGCCGCGTGGTCAGGCGCTGGTTCTGTTTGAGTCCCGCGGGCTGTGCGCCGTCGAAGACGATGCGCGCGGTGACCTGGCTGTTCACGACTTCCGGCGAGACCGCGGTCACGCGTCCGGCGTATTCACGTTCGCCAAACTGAATCACCGCCGGCGTCCCGATCGCCGTCTCATTCGCATACTCCTCGGGCAACCCAACCTCGAGTTGCAGCGACGACAGATTCACAACCGTGAGCACCGCCTGATTCGGCGCGACGGCATCGCTGTCGCGCACCGCGACTGTCGCGACCATGCCGTCGAACGGCGCGCGGATCGTCAGATCGTCGACGCGCTTCTGCAGCTCGCTCGTGATCGACTGCTGCTGGCGCACCTGCTGTTCGCGCGTCGCGACTTCGAATCCGGCGTTCTCGCGCGACAGCGTCAGCTCGCCCTTCGCCTGCTCGAGCTCCATCGCCGCGATACGCACGTTGTCTTGCGCGGTCTCGTAGTCGGCCTTGTTGCTCAGCCCTTCGCGAAACGTCGTCTCGACGCGTTCGAGCTGGCGCTTCGCAGCGGCGAGTCGCAGCGTGAGCAGCTCGACTTGCTGTTGCGCGCGCAGCGCTGCCTGTCGCGAAAGGAGCTTCTGGCGTTCGAGCTCCGCGCGCGACGTGAGCAGTTGCGACTGCGATTGATCGAGGGCCGCGCGCAGTTCTTTCGATTCGATGACCGCGAGCACGTCGCCATGCGCGACTTGCGCGCCTGCATGCGTGCGCAGCGCGACGATGCCTTGTCCGGAGCTGAAGAGCGTCGGGGAGAGGGACGCGACGACGCGGCCCTGCAAGCTGAGATCGCGCAGCAGATCGCCGCGCGTGACGGTTGCGTATCGCAGCATCGACGCGTCGACGGCTTTGTCGGCGCGCGACCAGCGCCGGATCGCGGGGAACGCGAACGCGATCGCGATCAGAAGCACCACACCACCGATCGCCGCCGCGATCACGCGCGGGTTGCGCTGCGCGGCCGCCGGACGATCCATCGAGGAACTGTTCTCAATCATGACTGGCGCCGTCCTAGCGCAACCGGGATGCCACGCACGGGTGTCGTGTTTTCAACGAGTTAGCGTGTCCGCGCGCTGTCCGCCGGACATCTGTCCGCGGACAACTGTCCGGCCCTACACTTCTCTCGTGCACCGCCTTCACTCTCATCTGCTCGCCGGAAACGCGCTGAAGACGCCGCACGCGGTCGTGTCGCACATGACCGCGGTGCAGGCGCAGGATTACCTCGCGTCGTTGTGGGCGATCGGCGTGCGGATGAAGAGCGCGACCGAGGAGATCGTGGAGCGCGCGATCGCGGAGCGGAAGATCGTACGTTGCTGGCCGATGCGCGGGACGCTGCACTTCGTCGCCGCGGAGGATCTGCACTGGATGCTCGAACTGCTCGCGCCGCGCGTGCTCGCGCGACATCGCAAGCGTCTCGAGAACGACTTCGAGCTCGACGCGAAAACGCTGCGACGCGCACGCACGCTCGTCGAGCGCGCGTTGCAAGGCGGCGGATCGCTGACGCGCAACGAGTTGTACGCGTTGCTCGAGAAGGCGAAGATCGCGACGGCGAACAGTCGCGGATTGCACATCCTCTTCTCGCTCGCGCACGAACGCGTGATCTGTTTCGGCGCGCGTCGCGGCAAGCAGCCGACGTTCGTGTTACTCGACGAATGGGTTGCGCCGTCGCCATCGAAGTCGCGCGAAGACGCGATGATCGAGCTCGCGCGACGGTACGCAAAATCGCACGGCCCCGCGACGTCCGCGGACTTCGCGTGGTGGTCCGGATTGACGCCGAAGGAAGCGCGCGAGGCGTTCGAAGCCGCGAAGATTTCGGAGCGCGAGTCGTCGCGACGCGCATCGTCGAGCGTGCATCTGTTGCCCGCGTTCGATGAGTACACGGTCGCATATCGCGATCGCTCGTCGATCGTCGATGCCGCGTTCGCGCGACGCATCAATAACGGCGGCGGATTGCTCAGCCCAGTCGTGGTCGTGAACGGTCGCGTGGTCGCGACGTGGAAGCGCACGCTGCGCAACGACGCGGTCGAGCTCGACTTCGCGCCGTTCGCCGAGTTCGATGTTTCCACACTGCAACGCGAAGCCGATCGCTACGCAAAGTTCCTCGGCAAAGAGCGCGCTATGCTGCGCGGATGAACACGCGACGTTTAGGCGCTCTCGAGGTATCGGCCATCGGGCTCGGATGCATGGGCATGAGCCAGTCGTACGGCCCCGCCGACGAACAGGAATCGATCGCCACGATCCACCGCGCGATCGAGCTTGGCGTGACGCTCTTCGACACGGCCGAGGTGTACGGGCCGTTTCACAACGAGGAGTTGCTCGGACGCGCGTTGCGCGGCAAGCGCGATCAGGTCGTGATCGCGACGAAGTTCGGCTGGAAGATCGAGAACGGGAAGATGACGGGCGTGACGAGCGAGCCAACGCACATCGTCGAAGCCGTCGACGGCTCGCTTCGCCGCCTCGGCATCGACACAATCGACTTGCTCTATCAACATCGCGTCGACCCCGACGTGAGCATCGAAGCGGTTGCCGAGACGGTGTCGCGACTCGTGAGCGCCGGCAAGGTCCGCTACTTCGGATTGAGCGAAGCCGGCGAGGACACGATCCGCCGCGCGCACTCCGTGCATCCCGTGTCGGCGCTGCAAAGTGAGTGGTCGCTGTGGGAGCGCAATCTCGAAGAGCGCATCGTCCCGCTCTGCCGCGAGCTGAACATCGGCATCGTGCCTTTCAGTCCTCTCGGCCGCGGCTTCCTCGCCGGCAACGTTCAACGCGCCGAGGACTATCCCGAAGGTGACTACCGCCGCGGCGATCCGCGATTCCAGGGCGAGAACTTCGACGGGAACATGCGCGCCGCGTCCGTCGTCCGCGAAGTCGCCGCCGCGCACGGCGCGACGCCCGCACAAATCGCGCTCGCCTGGCTCCTGCAAAAAGGCGAAGACGTCGTGCCGATCCCAGGCACGAAGCGCCGCCCGTACCTCGAAGAAAACGTCGCCGCGACCGCGCTCGTGCTCACCGCGGACGATGTCGCGAAGCTCGACCGCGCACTCGCGCCCGAGGCGATCGCGGGGGAGCGATACAACGAGAAGTCGATGAAGTGGGTGAATCGGTAGCGACTATTTCGCGACGTTGGACTCGAACCGCTTCGCGTTTTCGAGTGCCGCGCGATAGGGAAACTCGTGCCCGACGGCGCGCGCAGCCGATCGGCGGAAGTACTGAGCGGCCGTCGCACGATCACCGCGACTAGCCGCGTGCATCGCGAGCGCGAAGTACGCGTGAGCGCGATTGCCGACGCCGAGATCGTCTGCCATCGCGAGGAGCGTGGTCTCGTCGACGCGTCCGCGTGCGGCATCGATGAGCGCGTTGTTGAATGGATGGGTGAGGCGCAAATCGACTGACTGGCCATCGACAACCGCGGCTTGCGCGGCATACGCGAGGTAAAACTCCGGGAGGTCTTTGATCGCCGCTGCCTTGCTGAATGCCCCGGTCTCCAGCGCGTCCTCGAGGGCCAGAATGCGTGCGGCTTCCCTCGTCTCTGGTTGATTT
>DASVNL010000661.1:0-2748 GCA_036383875.1 Thermoanaerobaculia bacterium | reverse complement strand
TTGGCGAAGTCCGCGACTTCGGAGTCGAAGCCGAGGCCGGCGACGCCGAGGTAGCGGAGATTGTTGGCGAGCGCGACGTCGAACTCGCGGACCACGCCGTGCAGCACCGTGTCGCACGCGCCTCTAATGTCGCGCGGGATTCCGGCGACTCGCGCGAAGTCGTCGCCGGAGCCGGTCGGGATCAGCGCGAGCGTGCCTTTTTCAAGATCGAACTCGCGCACCGCGAGGTTCAACGTCCCGTCGCCGCCTGCGACGACGACGCGGTCGTAGCCCGCGCGCGAGCTCTCCGCGGCGATGCGCACGAGGTCATCTGCACTCGTGCTCGGCTCGCAATCGACGCGCGCGCCGTTCGCGCGCAGATACTCCTCGACCTCGCGAACGTGGCGCCGCGCGCGACCGCGTCCGGCCGTTGGGTTATAGATGAGTTTGAGATGCACCGGTGGCGCGCAGTGTACCCAAGCGCGCTGCGGCGCGGAACCTGCGTGACGCTCGAACGTAGAATTTCAAGCCATGAAGTGGAGAACTGTCCTCGTTCTGTTCGCTCTTGGGATCGGCTGCAAGCCGGCGGCGGAGTCGCAGCCCGCACCGCGCCCGCAAACCCCACCCACGATTCCAGCCAACGTCAGCGCCGCTCGCCGGACGCCGATCGTCGTCGTCGCGCACAACGTTTTGCCGTCCGTCGTGAACATTCAGACCGAGGCGACGATCCGGCGTCGCGCGGTCGATCCGTTCGACATGTTCGGGATCTTCGGCGGCGGCCGTGAGCGCGCCTACACCTCGCAAAGCCTCGGCTCGGGCTTCGTCTGGTCGAGCGACGGGATCATCGTCACGAACAACCACGTCGTCGAAGGCGCGTCGACCATCACCGTGAATTTCAACGACGGCACGAAAGTCCCAGCCAAGCTCCTCGGGGTCGATCCCGACAGCGATCTCGCCGTGCTGCGCATCGAAGGCCGCAAAGTCGCGGCCGCGCCGATCGGCACGTCGTCCGACTTGATGATCGGCGAGACCGTCATCGCCGTCGGCAATCCGTTCGGCCTGAGCGGCACGGTCACGACCGGCGTGCTCTCCGCGCTCGGACGCAGCGTGCCCTCGGAGTCGCAAGGCCGCACGTACACCGACTTCCTCCAGACCGACGCGTCGATCAACCCCGGCAACTCGGGCGGACCGCTGCTGAACATCGAAGGCAAAGTCATCGGCATCAACGTCGCGATCTACCAGAACGCGCAGGGCATCGGCTTCGCCATCCCCGTGGATCGCGCGAAGAAAGTCATTCAGGACCTGCTGCAGTACGGCGAAGTGCATTCGGCGTGGCTCGGCGCGGTCACCGCGACACTCACACCCGAGGAGGCGCGGCGACGCGGACATGAAGTCGTCGATGGCGCGCTGATCGTGCGTGTGTTCGCTGAATCGCCCGCAGCCGCCGCAGGCTTGCAGCCCGGCGACATCATCACCAGCGTCGGCGGACGTCCCGTCGACTCGCGCGAGGCGTTCTCGACCTTCACCGCGACACTCGCGCCGGGTCAGCAGGTCGAGCTCGCGTACGAGCGCGATGGCGCGAAGCGTCGCGCGCAACTGCGCGCGGTCGATCCGCCGAGCGGACTCGGACTGCGCATTCTCGAAGAGGTCGCGGGGTTGCGCGTCGCCGATGAGAATCGCTCGGTCGTAATCGACGAGGTGATTCGCGGCAGTCGCGCGGAAGACATCGGACTGACCGCGGGCGATGTGATCGTCGCGGTGAACAACGTCGAAGTGAAGGACACGCGCACGGCAAACTCGGAAATGATGCGCGGCGCGGATCGTTCGTCGATCGTGTTGTCGGTGCGGCGCGGACGCTACGTCTACGCGCTGACGTTCCCGATGGGGCGCTGATTAAAACAGCGACACTTGCACCGCTTGCGGCGGCTTCACGTCCGCCGCAACGGTGTGCGTCGCGTCGCGATGCCGGATCTCGTTCTTCTTGCGGCCGAGGAGGAAGGCGAGATTGCGGCGGATCCACTCCTGCGACTCGCGGAAGTAGCGGAACGTGCGCTCGTGCTGATGGAAGCGGCGGTTGTGCGCCGCGCCGAGGACGTGGTGCAGGTACTCGTGGTGAATCACTGACTGGATGAAGAACGCCGGGACGTTCGGCGAGTCGAGCATCGGGTGGATGCGCACCTCGGCTGTCAGGTGGTTGTAGGAGCCGAGGCGGATGCTGCGTCGCTTTTTGCGCGAGATTTGCTGACCCCAGCGCACCGGCAGTGGCGGATATTTGAAGAAGTAGGTGCGATGCACCTCCGCCGCCAGGGATTCGAGGGGGTGATGGATCGCCTCTTCGATCGGGAACAGGGTGTCGGCTTTTTTGACCGGCATCTCTGGGAGAGGATTGTACCCGAGCGAAGGCGAAGGGGAGACGCGGTCGCGTCTACCCCTTGAACTTGTCCATCACCTGCGAGACGTTCGCCATCGCGGCGGCGGATACCAGCGAGCTGCCGGCGGCGATGACTTCGTCGCTCTTTTTCAACCCGAGCCAGATGCCGACGCCGAGGCCTAGGGCTACGGCGGCGACAGGGAAGGCGCGAATCTGATCGCGCCAGGCCTCGGGGAGGAGATTCTCGAGCTCGTCGAACAATGCTTCCGGACCTTCCTCGACCATCTTTGCTCCTAAAGCCGCGGCGTTGTCGCGAATCGCGCCTTCGTCGAAGTCGAGACCCGCCGCGGAACGCTCGTGATCGTCAGTGGAACGTGTTGCCATCTCGCTTACTCCTC
>DASVNL010000660.1:0-5591 GCA_036383875.1 Thermoanaerobaculia bacterium | reverse complement strand
GCTCGTCAAAACGCACGGCGCCCTCGCGGCGTTGTTCCTCGATTACGAGGGAGAGACCGTGGAGCTCGTGTGCGACCGCGATCTCAGCGACCACGCCCTCCGCATCCTCGGCGCCTACCAGGGCATCTTCCTCGAACGCCTCCGCGCGATGTGCGCGCAGGTCAACGCCGGCGAGCCGCAGCGTTTCAAGATCGAGTTCCAGGAAGTGGCCGTGCTGAGTTACGACGTCAAAGATGGCTACTACGTCGTGCTGCTGGTCGATGGCTCGTTCATCGAGGGGGTGGCGTGGCGCCGGCTGGAGAAGTGTCGCGAGCGCCTGTTGGCCGAGATGTAGTGGAGCGGCGGGCTCTCAGCCTGCCGGCAAGCGAACGGCGAGCTAAGAGCTCGCCTCTCCACTCTCCAACTCTTCCAACGTCGAAAGGATCGTCTCGATGCGATCGCGGATCTCGCCGCGCTCCTGCTTGAAGCGCTCGTGCTCTTCTTCGAGCGACTCCAGACGCACGTTCGCGTCGTCCTGATCTTTCAAGCGTGACTCGAGCTCGTCGACGCGCGCGCGCAACTGATCGCGATCGCGGCGGAGCTCCTGAATCGTTCCCACTGCCTTCTCGACACGCTCCGCGAGGCGGCTGAGGATCTCGCCCTCTTCCGTCGGTCCGAGCGTCGTCTGGTCCTGGTCTCTGGTCTTTTTCATGCGGCGCGCATTCTAACCGTCAGAAGGTGACGCGGCTCAACACGTTCTCCGCCGCGTCGTGTGGATTGGTCTTCTTTCGCAACACGTCCTCGAGCAGCTGCTCGTATTCGTCGCGCGACACGGTGCCGCCGATGAGGCGCTCCATGAAGCGCTCCTTGAGCTGCGTCTCGATGCGAATGCGCACGCGATCGCGATTGCGACGGTCGAGCTCGCCCGACTCGGCGAGATACGCGTAATGCTTCGCGATCGCCTCGTCGAGCTCTTCGATGCCCTGCCGCTTCGACGCGACGGTTTTCACGATCGGCGGGATGTAGTCGCCGTGCTCTTCGACGAGCGACATCATCATCGTCACTTCCGTGACTGTCTTTTCCGCACCGGGACGATCGGCCTTGTTGACGACGAAGACGTCGCCGATCTCCATGATGCCGGCCTTGATCGCCTGAATGTCGTCGCCCATGCCCGGCACGAGCACGACGAGATTCGTCTGCACGGTCCGCACGACTTCGACTTCATCCTGCCCGACGCCAACGGTCTCGACGAGCACGATGTCGAAACCCGCGGCGTCGAGAATGTCGACGACGTCGTTCGTCGCCTTCGCGAGTCCGCCGAGAAATCCGCGCGTGGCCATCGAGCGGATGAACACGCCGCGATCGGTGTAGAGCTCGGTCATGCGAATGCGATCGCCGAGGATCGCACCGCCGGTGAACGGCGACGTCGGATCGACGGCGATGATGCCGACGCGTTTGTTCTGCGCGCGATAGAACTTCGCCATCGCCGCGACGAGCGTCGACTTGCCCGCGCCCGGCGAGCCGGTGATGCCGAGAATGCGCGCGCGTCCGGTCGCGGGATAGACGTCCGCGAGGACGCGCGTCACGCGCGGGTCATGCGACTCGACGAGCGAAATGGCCTGCGCAAGCGGCCGCGTGCGGCCCGCAAGCACGCCGTCGACGATCGACGTCAGCTCGCTCACTTTTCCGCCAGCAGGTTCCGTGCGATGACGACGCGCTGAATCTCGCTCGTCCCTTCGCCGATGGTGCAGAGCTTCACGTCGCGGTAGTACTTCTCCGCGGGGAACTCTTTGATGAAGCCGTACCCGCCGAAGATCTGCACGCCCTTCTCGGTCGCGCGCACCGCGACTTCGGACGCGTACAGCTTCGCCATCGCGGAGAACTGCGTGACGCGCTCGCCCGCATCCTTGATCGTCGCAGCGCGATGCGTGAGCAGTCGCGCGGCATCGATCTCGGTCGCCATGTCGGCGAGCATGAACTGAATGGCCTGGAAGCTCGAGATGGGCTGGCCGAAGGCCTGGCGCTGTTTCGAGTAATCACGCGCCGCTTCGTACGCACCACGCGCGATGCCGATCGCGAGCGCCGCGATGGAGATGCGTCCGCCGTCGAGGATCTTCATCGCGTCGATGAATCCATACCCGACTTTGCCAAGGACGTTCGCGTTGGGAACGCGGCAGTCTTCGAGCACGAGCTCCGCGGTGTCGGACACGCGCATGCCGAGCTTGTTCTCTTTCTTCCCGGGACGAATGCCCTTGCGATCCGCCTCGACCGCGAACGCGGTGATGCCGTGCTTCTGGTCGTTGCGATCGGTGACGGCGAGAACGACGGAGATGTCGGCGTAGGTCGCGTTGGTGATGAAGTTTTTGGTGCCGTTGAGCACCCACTCGTCGCCGTCTTTGACCGCGACGGTGTTCATGCCCGAGGCATCGCTGCCGGAGCCGGGCTCGGTGAGGCCCCACGCGGCGATCCACTCGCCGCTCGTGAGTTTCGGCAGCCACTTCTTGCGCTGCTCTTCGTTGCCGGCGAGATAGATGTGGCCGGTGCCGAGGGAGTTGTGCGCGGCGACGCTCAGCGCGAAGCCGCTGTCGACGACGCCGAGCTCTTCGATGATGTTCGAGTAATCGATGTACGACAGTCCCGCCCCGCCGTACTCCTCGGGGATCGTGACGCCCAGCAGGCCAAGCCCGCCGGCGCGCTTGAAGGTGTCGACCGGAAAGTGCTGCGCTTCATCCCACTCGGCAAGGCTCGGCTTGATCTCGCTCAACGCGAAATCGCGGACCATCTGCTGAATCTGCAACTGCTCGTCGCTCAGACGGAAATCCATTCGAATGTGCTCCTGATCGTACTTCTGAGGTCTGCGGCGGAACAGCAGCGGACTCGCGAGGGTCCGCAACAAATCGAGGTCCGGCCGGAGCCGGGATCATAGTGGAAGCGCCGCGCTCGCGTCGAATGCGTTGCACCATCCGTAACAGCGCCGCCTCGGGCGCTCGTGTAGCATGCCTTCACGTCCATGATGAAGGCCCTCCGTCCGCTCGCGCTCGCCCTCACCCTCTCCGCCGTTTTGCCAGCACTCGCGAAGTCGCCGCAGCAGAACGCGACGAAGCCCGCCGCCGCACCGACCGGATTCCGCGCGGAGTTCCTCGCGAATCTCGACGACGTTCAGGAAAAGATCCTGTCCCTGGCCGAAGCGACGCCGGCGGACAAGTTCGCGTGGCGCCCGGCGCCGGGCGTGCGCTCGATCAGCGAGGTCTACATGCACATCGCCGGCGGCAACTACTTCCTGGCGACGTTCGTCGGCGCGGCTCCTCCGAAGAGCAACGGCGACATCGAGACGACGATCACGAAGAAGGCGGACGTCATCGCGGAGCTCAAGCGCTCGTTCGACTATCTGCGCAACGCAACCGCGACGCTCGATCTCGACAAGCCCGCGAAGATGTTCGGCGCGCCGTCGACGAATCGCGGCGTGATGGTCACGATGCTCAGTCACCTGCACGAGCACCTCGGCCAGTCCGTCGCCTACGGTCGCATGAACGGCGTCGTCCCGCCGTGGTCTCACTGACCTCGCCGGTACGACTTCACGTACTCCGGTAGTTCGCTCGTGACGCCCTTGTCGGCGATCGGCTCCAGCGTCATGAGCTTCATCGGCAGGACGCCAGCCCACACTGGCAACGTGTAATCCTCGTCATCGTCGACCGGCGGGCCGGTGCGGATCTTCGCCGACGCCTCATCGATCGGCAGCGCGAGCACGAGCGTCTGCTTCATTTCGATCTCGTTCGGCGGACGCACTTCCTTCGAGCGGCCGCGCACCACGTGCTCGACGAGCGAGTCGAGCGACTGCAGCTTCTCCTCGCCTTCGACGACGCGCGCGCGTCCGAACACGACGACCGAGCGATAGTTCATCGAGTGATGGAACGCGGAGCGCGCGAGCACGAGGCCGTCGAGCAGCGTCACGGTCGCGCAGGCATCGACGCCGTCGCGCAATGAGCGCAGCATGCGACTCGCGGCCGAACCGTGGAAGTAGAGCTGATCGCCGCCGCGCCAGTGAATCGTCGGGATGACGACCGGCGCGCCTTCGACGACGAAGCCGACGTGGCAGATCAGCCCTTCGTCGAGGATCGCGTTGATCGTGTCGAGCTCGTAGTCGGCGCGCTTCGGAAGGCGGCGGACTTTCGTGCGGTCGGTGATGGGCAATGCGGTCATGGCGTGATCCTTTCGTCGGGCAGCAGCCACCAGGCGTACGGCATGTGCGAGAAGCCGACGTGGCCGTAGTACTCGCGCGCCGCGGGTGCGGCGAGCAGCAGCACTTTCGCCTGCGGCGCGGCGGCCTGCGTGCGGCGCATCAGTTCTTTGCCGATGCCCTGCTTCTGATGCGACAGGCGCACGGCGAGGTCTGCGAGATAGGTCGTCCACACCCAGTCAGTGATGCAGCGCGAGATGCCGACGAGCTGATCGCCGTCCCACGCTGTGATGGTGAGGTTCGCGTTGCGCAGCATGGCTTCGAAGCGCTCGCGGTCGTCCACGGGACGGCGTTCGCCGAGGGTGGAGGCGATGTAGAGATCGTAGGCGGCGTCCGGGTCGAGATCGGGTGTGAGCTTGTATTCAATCATATCGTGCTAGTACAATCTAATGCGTATGCCAGTACAAAACTACATCAGCGGCGGGACAGCCGTCAACATCGCGGGATCGGTGGAGTCGGCGATTGCGGCGGGACAACTCGATTCCGGCGCGCTGCTTCCGCCTGTGCGATCCCTCGCCGATCACTTGCGCGTCAGTCCGGCGACGGTGGCGTCGGCGTATCGGTTGCTGCAGGATCGCGGCGTGGTCGTTGCGGATGGACGTCGCGGGACGCGCATCCGTCCGATGGCGCCGATCTCCGTGCCGCGCGAGGCGCCGGTGCCGAAAGGCGTGCGCGATCTCGCCGACGGCAACCCCGACGCGGATCTTCTCCCCGACCTCGACGTCGCACTGCGCAAGCTCACGATGGGCTCGCGCTTGTACGGCGAAGAGTTGAACGATCCCGACCTGCTCGACCTCGCACGGGAGCAGTTCGCGGCGGACGGCATCGCCAACGCGAACGTGTCGATCGTCAGCGGCGCGATGGATGGCATCGAGCGTGTGCTGCGCGAGCATCTGCGCGCCGGCGATCGTGTCGCGGTCGAAGATCCGAGTTTCACGGGCGTGCTCGATCTGCTCAACGCGTTGTCGCTCGTCGCGGTGCCGGTCCCGCTCGACGATGAAGGAATCCTCGCCGCGGATTTGAAGAAAGCGATCCGCTCCTGCGATGCGTTGATCGTCACGCCGCGCGCGCAGAATCCAACGGGCGCCGCGTTCTCCACGCGACGCGCGCGGGAGCTGCGCAAAGTCCTCGCATCGCGTCCCGACTTGCTGATCATCGAAGACGATCACGCGGGCGCAGTCGCGGGTGCGGACTACATCTCGATCATCGACCGCACGCGCGAGAAATGGGCTGTCGTGCGATCCGTGTCGAAGTCCCTCGGCCCCGACCTCCGTGTCGCGATGCTCGCCGCCGACTCACTCACGCATGCCCGCGTCGAAGGCCGCCAAAACCTCGGCGTCCGTTGGGTGAGCCACATCCTGCAGCGCCTCGTCGT
>DASVNL010000659.1:0-2594 GCA_036383875.1 Thermoanaerobaculia bacterium | reverse complement strand
CGGCAACACCGGCTGCAACAGCGCGAGCGCGGACTTCACCGTCAACGGCGACCGCCTCACGATCGGCATGATGATCACGACGAAGCGCGCGTGCGTCGAACGGAGTCGCAACGAGCTCGAACGCACGTACATCGAAGCGCTCACCGCGACGCGACGCTTTCGCATCGTGAAGAACGAGCTCGAACTGCTGAACGAGAGCGGCTCCGTCGTCGCGCGATTCCGCTAGAACGTCATGCGATCGACGAAGCACCACGCCCACAGGTCGCCTTCGTCGAACGAGCGCATCACCGGGTGGCCGGTGGCGTGGTTGTGTTTCGTCATGTGCTGATTCTTCGATGAATCGCAGCAGCGCACTTCCGCGCAGGTCATGCAGATGCGGAGGTGCACCCAGTCGTCGCCGGTCTTCAGGCATTCGCTGCAGCCCGTGGCCGGCGACGCGACTTCTTTCTTCACGCTCGCCGCGTGTTCGCACGCGCGACGTTGTTCGTCGGTGAGCGTCACGACGCGCGCCGCGCCGGCATCGCGAATCGCTTCCGCGCGAACCTTCGAGATCAGATCTTCGATCTCCCCTTCTGGTGTCTGCCACTCTTCGAGCACGCGCGTGAAGAGCTCGATGCCGATCTCCAGCTCGTCGACGAGCACGTCGTCCGCGCCGTGCGTGAGCAACGCGCTCAACTCGTCGACGGAATGCGTGCGCAGAAAAATACGCAGCAGCGGATTGCGTTGACGTGCGACCGCGGTGACGCGCGTGGCCATCTCCGCGACGTCGTCCGCGACGACGAGCAGTCGCGCGCGATCGACGCCGGCGAGTCCGAGGACGAGGCCGCGGCTGTAGTCGCCGAGGAGGACGCGGAAGCCGTCGTTCTCCGCTTCGGTCGCGCCGGTCGGACTGAGCGTGACGATGATGAACGGCACGCCCGTGCGGCGCAGCGCACGCGCGAGGCACCGCGCGGAGTGGCCGTAGCCGCCGATGATCACGTGGCCGTCGAGATCGGACGCCGGCTCCGCGTGCTGCGGCTCATCCGGCAACGGCTCGGCCTTCGGCGTTTCGATGCGTGTCTCGAGCAGATGACTCGCCTTCGCGAGCAACGGCGTCGCGACCATCAACAGCACCGCGACCGCGATGAACGTCTGCCCGCCTTGCGCGAAGCCCGCGGGATGCAGTCCCGCGCTCGCGCCGACGCGTTCGAGGACGAAGGAGAACTCGCCGATCTGCGCGACGAGCATCGCCGTGCTGACCGCGGTGCCGAGTGGATAGCGCAAAAGCAACGCGGCACTCGCGGCGACGATGACTTTCAACGCGATCACCGCGACCGCGACGCCGATCACGAGCAGCGGGTTGTGCAGAACGAACGAGAGGTCGAGCAGCAGTCCGACGGAGACGAAGAAGATCGCGCTGAAGAGGATCTGCAGCGGGAGGATCTCGGCGAACGCGTGATGGCTGTAGCGGCCGTCGCTGACGACGAGTCCCGCGAGGAAGGCGCCAAGGGAGAGGCTCACGCCGGCGAGGCTGGTGAGGTAGGCGGTGCCGAGGCAGATCGCGATGATGGTGAGGAGAAAGATTTCCTGCGAGCAGGTGCGCGCGACGCGCTCGAGAATCACCGGCATGACGCGTCGCGCGATGACGACGATCACGACGATGATCACGATCGCGGTGATGACGGCGCGCGCGAGTCCGAGTGCGGAGCCGCCCGAGCCGCCAAGCATCGGGACGATCATCGCCAGGACGATGATCGCGAAGTCCTGAAAGATCAGCATGCCGAGGGCGAGCTGACCTTTGCGCGATGCGGTCTCGCCGCCATCGCCGAGGACTTTGAGAACGATCGCAGTGGACGAGAGCGCGATCAGGCTTCCGGTGAACACGCCCGTGCGCCACTCGACGTTGAACGCCGCGAGCACCGCCGCCGCGGCGACGATCGTCAGCGTGACCTGCAACCCGCCGCCCGCGAAGATCGCGCGCTTGATGCGCGCGAGCCGGTCGAGACTGAACTCGAGTCCGAGCGTGAAGAGCAGCAACACCACGCCGATCTCGCCCGCGACTTCGATGACCGATGCACTCTCCACGAGCCCCAACGCATTCGGCCCGATGGCCACGCCCGCGAGGAGGAACCCAACGATCGGAAGAACGCGCAGCCGCTGGCAGACATACGCGATGACGGCACTCGCGACGACGAGGGCGACGGTTTGAGTCAGGAAGTCGTGATGCATTGGGCGGGGATTATGGATCGGTTGGCAGTTGGCGGTTGTCGGTTGGCGGGAGACCGCCACCCGGCCCACGTGCAACGTGATCGTGGTGGGGCGGTGGCTTCCCGCCAACCGCCAACTGCCAACCGCCAACCGTTTCGGTCCGTGCTAGCTTTCTCCCATGCGTTTCACGCTTCGATTCGCCCTCGCCCTGCTCCTCGCCTTCACCGCGTCCGCGCAGCTTGCTCCGAATCGGTTCGGCGAGATGCGATGGCGGTCCGTTGGGCCGTTTCGCGGCGGACGGACCGTGGCGGCGGTGGGGATTCCGTCGCAGCCGAATGTGTTTTTCATCGGCGTCAACAACGGCGGGATCTGGAAGACGACCGACTACGGGCGCGTGTGGACGCCGA
>DASVNL010000658.1:0-16677 GCA_036383875.1 Thermoanaerobaculia bacterium | reverse complement strand
CGCCGAGTTGCCGGGCGTCACGGTCATTCTTCGCGATGACGGCATCGCGTTGTCGTGGGATGTGTCGGACGCCGAAGGACGCTTCATGATCGCCGCACCGAAAGCGCCGCTCAAACCATCGGTGACCGCGGAGCTCCTCGGGTTCAACAGCGTCAACCGCGCGTTCGGCGGCGCGGTTCCGCCCGGAACTTCCGTCGATCTGATGCTGAAACTGGCGGCGGTGTCCGAATCGATCACGGTGACGGCGGAAGGGCCGTTCATCGTCGACGCAATGGCGACGGCGACCACCACGTCGCTGCGTTCGTTCGAAGTCACCACGGACCGCCTGCTCAACGCGATCGCATCCGGCGAGACCGCGCCGATGAGCGACGATCCGGAAGTGCGCGCCGCGGTTGCGAAGCAACGTCACGCGCTCACCGATCGCGTCGTCGAGAAACTGCGCGCGATCGGCTCGACGTCGGAGCGCGTGCGGTACTACCTCAGCGCGCGCAACATGCTCGGCGGCGACAAGTCGTTCCACATCTTCGCAGCCGAAGCATTCCGCGAGCGTTCGCCCGAAATCGCGGCGCGCATTCTCAGCGACCTCGCCGAAGCGCATCCGGGTCATGCGCCGCTGCTGCGTATCCTCGCGCGCGTGCTCGATGGCTGGGATGAGCCCGAGCTCGCGGAGTTGCTGCTACAGCGCGCGATCGAGATCGCGCCGCTCGAATCGCAGTCGTGGCGCGAGCTGATCCTGCTCGAGGCGCGGCTCGGCCGCACGAGCGAAGTCGCGCAGTGGGGACGGCGTTTGCGTGCGCGCAAAGATGCGGAGACCGTGAATGACGATGTGCATGCGCGCACCGAGGAAGCGCTGGAGCGGTGGGAGGGCGCGTCGTACTTTGATCGCAAGCGCGGCGTCGATCTGCGCGTCGCACGCGAGACCGACCTCGCGATCGAGTTGATGTTCGACACCGGCTACTCGTACGTCGATCTTCACGTCACCGAGCCGAGTGGTGAGCGCGTCGCGTGGGATCACGAGAGGAGCGCCGCGGGCGCGACGCATACCGGCGGCTACGTCTTCGGGTACGGACCGCAGATCTACTCGATCGCGACCGCACCGCGCGGCGACTACGTCATCAACGCGGACTACTACTCCGACGATGAGACGAACGTGAGTCTCGAGTCGCTCGCGCACATCATCGTCACGAAGCGCGGCAGGCGCAGCGACTACTTCGTCATCATGCGGTTCGACGATGAGAACAAGAAAGTGGCGACGGTGACGATGGACTAAGTGCGGCGGACGATCACGATGGTCTGGTCGTCCTTCTGCGGCGCCTCGCCGACGAACGCGTCGACGGCGTCCGCGATCTGGTCGCGGATCATGCTCGCGCTGCAGTCGATGTGTTCCTGCAGCAACGCCTCGAGCCGTTCGTTCTCGAACTCGACGCCGTCGACATCTTCCGCCTCGGTGATTCCGTCGCTATAGAGCACAACGCACGAGCCTTCGGGAAACGCGCGCGTTTGCATCATGTAGCGCGTGCCCGGAAGGATGCCGACCGGCAGTCCATGCGACTTCATCTGCTCCATCTTTCCGTTGATGAGCAGGTAGCACGGATTGTGGCCCGCGTTCACGTACTGAATCGTGCCGTGCTCCGGATCGATGGCGATCAGGATCATCGTGATGAACTTGTTCTCGGCCGACCAGTTGTGGATGTGGCGATTGAGCTCCGTTGCGATCTCGCCGAGCTCGCGGCCTTCGTGGAACAGCAACTGGATGACCGCGTGCAGCGCGGACACCAGCAGCGCCGCGGGCATCGACTTGCCGGCGACGTCGGCGACGAGCGTCGTCACGATTCCCTCGCGCACGAAGAACGCGTGATAGTCGCCGCCGACCTGGCGTGCGGGACGCGCGAGCGCGGCGATCTCGATGCCTTCGACCTGCGGGATCGACTTCGGAAGAATGTCGCGCTGGATCGTCGCGGCCAGTTCGAGCTCGCGCTCCATGGCCTGCTTCGCGAGCGCGTCGCGGTGCAGGCGCGCGTTCTCGAGCGCGATCGCGACCTGATTCGCGAACAGCGCGAGCAGGCGCAGATCGTTCGCCTCGAACGCGCCGATGCCGCCTTCGCGCGTCTCGCGATCAGCCGCGGCGAGCACGCCGATGACCGCGTCGTTGTTGCCCGTGCGAATCGGCACGGCGACGAACGTCGCGCAGTCGGGGAAGAGACATGCCGAGCCGCCGTCGAATGCGAGCGGCTTCCCTTCGCGAATGAGTTGTTCGGTGAGCTCCGCTTCGAGAAATCCTTCGCGCACTTCGCCGAACGAGCGATAGAGCTTGAAGCCCGTCGCCTCGCGCAGATACAGCGCCGCGCGGCGCGCGTTCGTCAGCGAGATCATGCGAAACAGAATCTCGTCTGCGAGCTCGTCGACGTTGAGGGTCGAGGCGATGGAGAGTCCGATGTCGTACAGCGACTCGAGCTCCCACAGTCGATACTTGAGTTGGAAGTCGCCTTCGCGTGCGTCCTGAATCAGGCGCTGATTGGAAAGCAGCGTGGAGAGAAACGCAGCGCCGGCGCGAACGAGTGCGACGTCATCGTCGATGCCGTCGTCCGTTTGTTGCGTCGAGAGTGCGAGCACGCCGACGTCGTCGCGCTGCGACTGCAGCGGAATCACGAGTGCGGGAGATGGAGTGACCGCGTCTTCCGCACGCGCGTCGAGATCGAGGATCTCCGGTGCGACGCACTGTTCCGACTTCGCGGCCAGTCGCATTTCGCGGCCGCGTGCTTCGCGGAGATAGAGCGCGCCGCCGTCGAAGCGCGTGTGCCGCGCGAAGGCGTCGAGGATCTGGGAGCCCTGCGCTGCGATGGACGTCCGCTCCAGTTGCTGAAGCTCGTGGACGAACTCGGCGAAACGATGGACGGGGGCCATGCGCGGGGGAGGATATCAGGAGAGAGTGCGAGGACGGCCGGCCGGAGAATCGAGAACTACAGACCCATCTCCTTGAGCGCGGCGTCCTCATCCGTGTAGATGGAGGCGTAGTTGGCCAGGCCCATGATCTGGAAAGTCTTGTGGATGACCGGAGTCAGGCAGCAGAAGCCGATCTTGCCGCCTTTGTCGATCATCTTCTCGATGATCTCGATGAGGATGCTGATGCCGATCGAGTTGACGATCTTGGTCTCGCGCAGGTTGAGGAGCAGCGAGCGCGTTCCCTGGTCCATCAGCTCGTAGGCGCGATTCGCGATCTCCTCGCCGCCGACGTTGTTGATGTAACCCTTGGTGTAGAGGACCGCGCCCGTATCGCCGCGCCGGTCGACCGCGACTCTCAATTCGTCCGTCATGATTTCTTCCCGTTTGAAACAACACCCTGAGCAGAGCGAAGGGTCTCTGGAGCCCTCACGAGAGACGCTCCGAAGCACGCTTGCCGCAGGGGCTCCATAGATCCTTCGACAAGCTCAGGATTGAACTGCGTTTCATGATTTTTTTCCGTACTTCACCATATGGATGGTCGTACCGTCGTCACTCGTCGTGATTTCGACCTCGTCCATGTGTGCTTCGATGATCGATAGTCCCCACCCGCGCTTGTGGGTTGCGCCGAGAGATTTCCGGCGGGAGCGCGCCTCGCCGACATTGAATCCTTTGCCGTGATCGGTGATCCAGATGTCGATGCGCGAATTGCCCTCGCCCAGTGAGGTGCCGAGGATTTTCACATAGATGCGACGGTCGGCGCTACCGGAGTGCTCCCTCGCGTTGATACAGGCTTCGATCATCGCGTGAGCCATCTCGTCGATGGACTCGGACGTCATCCCCAGTTCCCGGGCGAGATTTCCGGCGGCGCGTGCCGCGGCGATCTCGATGTCCGGCACCATGGGGAGCGTGAGCTCCATCTGCCGTTCCGCTGTCGCAGTCATGAGGTCATCCTCTTCGAACTCTTCGGAGAGACTGCAATCAGAAGGAAAGGAACAGCGCGGCGGCCGTCTTGACCCAGGACGGGATGCCACCGAGGCTGTCGAGTGCGAACAGCGCCACCGTGTTCAGCGCCAGCATGCTGGGAAGCACGTAGGCGGCCGAAAGAGCCGATTCGATCTTCGTGGTGCGGGTCTGCGCGATGTTGTTCATGGTTGCCCCCCTTGTTTCTCGGGGCCAGCCTTGAGCAACGCGACTGCCACGGCATACGGATCAGCTCAAAACCTCCTAAGTTGATGACGCGGCGTAGTTTACACGAATCGATCCGCGTGTGAAGCGTTTTGGGACTCTGTGGCAATTTGGGACATTCGGACGCTCCACGAAGAGTAGCTGGCTGCAAGCGTCCCATTTTGAATGACTTGCTAGTGAATGTCCCAATTGTCTACAACTGGCGACATTTGGGACAACTCGTCACGTTTGCGGTAGAGCGTCTTGCGATCGACCCCCAGGATCTTGGCCGCTTTCGACATGTTTCCCTTCGTAAATGCCAAAACCCGGGCCACATAACGCGCTTCCAGCTCGTCGAGTGTCGGCATGTCGCCGGACAGCTCCCGCGGTCCGCCAGCCGACGTCGCGTCTTCGGGAAGGAGCAGGTCGCCCGGATCGATGACCGGATCGGTCGTCAGCGCCAGCGCGCCCTCGATCAGGTTCTCCAGCTCGCGGACGTTGCCGGGAAACGGATAGCGCATCAGTTTCTGCAACGCTTCCTGTGTGATGCGCACGTCGTGCAGCCCCTCGCGCTTCCCGTACTTGTCGAGGAAGAAGCGCACGAGCTTCGGAATGTCGTCTTTGCGATCGCGCAACGGCGGCAGAACGATCTCGACGACTTTGAGGCGGTAGTAGAGATCCTGGCGGAACTCGCCCTTCTCGATCATCTCCTCGAGACTGCGATGCGTCGCGGAGAGGATGCGCACGTCGATCGGGATGCGACGCCGTCCGCCGAGCTTCTCGATCTCGCGCTCCTGCAACACGCGCAGAAGTTTGGCCTGCAACGTCAGCGGGATGTCGCCGATCTCGTCGAGGAAGATCGTCCCGCCTTTCGCGAGCTCGAACTTTCCGGGTCGCGCCTCGACGCCCGTCGCGACGCCACGCTCGATGCCGAACAGCTCGGACTCGAGCAAGGTCTCGGGCAAGGCCGCGCAGTTGATCGCGACGAACGGTCCGTCTTTGCGCGGCGAGTTGCCGTGAATGAGTCGCGCGACCATTTCCTTACCCGTGCCCGACTCGCCGCGAATGATGACGCTGGCCTGCGAGTCCGCGACGCGCGCGACGAGGTCGATCACGCGCTGCATCTTCGCGGAGTCGCCGACCATCAAACGATCGGAGTAGTCGCGCAGCATGCGCTGCTTGAGCGCGCGGTTCTCGTCTTCGAGCGTCTCGCGCACGAGATCGAGTTTGTGAAAGCGTCGCGTGTTGTCGATCGCCGCGCCGCCGATCGACGCGATGGATTCGAGAAAGCGCAGGTCGTCTTCGATGAACGCGCCGGCTTTCGTCGCACCGCGGACTTCCTTGCCGCCGACGCCGATCACACCAAGGATCGTGTCGCCGGCGGAGATCGGCGCGATCAGAAGGTCGCTGCCGGGACCGCCGAGGAATCGCGAGACGGTGATCATGAGCGGCTCGCGCGATGCGATGACCTGCTTGATCGGCGGCTCGAGGACGAACATCTCCGGCGGGACGTCGATGCCGAACGTGAAGACGGTCTGCACGTTGAGTTTGTCGTCGATGGAGAAAACGAAACCGATCGTGGCGTCGACGACCGCGATGGCGCGGTGCATCAGCTCTTCGAGCAGATCGTCTTCGGGACGCAGCGTGTTGAGCGCGCGTCCGACGTCGTAAAGCGCCTCGAGTTGGAGGAGCTTGCGGCGTAACTCGAATTGCGATTGCGCCATTTACTTGCCGAGAGCCTTGCGACATTCGCCGAGGAGAAAGTCGCAGTTCCAGGTTTCATAGAACGCGGGGTCGAGTGAGTAGATTCTGATCAGCAACGCCGAGGCTTCGTCGTAACGACCTGTTTTCATGAGCGTTCGCGACAGAAAGTACGTCGCGCGAATGGTCTGCGGATCCTGCTCCGTGCGCTCCATCACCGTACGGAAGCCGGTCTCGGCCTGCGCGAAGTTGCGGCGCTGATATGCGCAGAGCGCGCGGTCGTAGTCGGATGTGCCGCCGCACGTGGTCGGAATCGCCGCGTTTACGGCGAAGGCGCACAGCAATGCGAGAATGGCCCCAGCGAGTCTCATCGCACTCATTATGCGCCTCGGCATTCTCGGCGGCGGTCGCGCCGCCTGGGCATTTGGCTCCGCATGGAAGCGGATCGGCTGGCCGCTCTCCGGCGTCTGGCTGCGCGATGCCTCGCACAGTCACATCGCGGAGCTCCTCGAGACCGCGCGCATGGACCTCGCCGATCTCGCGCGCGACTCCGAGTTGCTCCTCATCGCGGTGAGCGATCGCGCGATCCCCGAAGTCGCGGCGATGATCCCGGAGTGCGACTCGCTGGTCTTTCACGCGAGCGGCTCGTTGCTCAGCGTTCGCGGCGGATTCACGTTGCATCCGCTGAAGTCCTTGCCGCCCGCGGGCGTGCCGTCCGATCTCGAAAACACGCTGCTCGTTTTCGAAGGCGAACATCGCCGCACCGCGAAACTCATCGCCGCTGCAGTCGGTGCTCGCTTCGCGGAAGTCGCGCCCGAACAGAAGGCGCTGTACCACGCAGCCGCGGTCTTCGGCGCGAACTACGTCGCGGCTGCGTTGGAGATCGCGCATCGGTTGATGGAGCGCGCGGGCGTGCACGATACGAAGCCTGATCTCGTCGCGCTGGCGCATTCGGCGATCGAAAACTGGCGCAGTCACGACGATGCAAAACGCTTCACCGGACCGGCCGTTCGCGGCGACGTGGAAGTGATGCAACGGCACCTCGCCGTTTTGCGTGACGAGCCGCAACTCGCGCAGATCTACGAACTTCTGGCGGACGAGATCGCCGGTTCGATCCTTGCTAGGCCGAAATGAGCGGGTGTACGATCGCTCCCCCGACTGGACGTGGCGCACGATGGTCTTCTTCAACTATGCGACGATGCAGATGGCCGCAAAGATCGTGTACTACGGTCCGGGTCTCTGCGGGAAGACGACCAATCTCCACCACATCTACACGAAGACTTCGCCGCAGAGCCGCGGCGAGATGGTGAGTCTCGAGACCGAGACGGATCGCACGCTCTTCTTCGACCTGCTGCCCATCGACGTCGGCGTCATCGGCGGCTTCAAGACCCGCCTGCAGCTCTACACCGTTCCCGGTCAGGTCTTCTACAACACGACGCGTAAGCTCGTGCTCAAAGGCGTCGACGGCATCGTCTTCGTCGCCGACTCGCAGCAGGCCATCCTCGACGCGAACGTCGAGAGTCTGAAGAACCTGCGCGAGAACCTCGCCGAGATCGGACTGACGCTCGACGAGATCCCGACGGTCGTGCAGTGCAACAAGCGCGATCTTCCGAACATCGCGTCCGTCGACACGATCATGACCGCGCTCGATCCCGAGCGTCGCCTCGACTCCGTCGAAGCGGTCGCGAATCGCGGCGACGGCGTGTTCGAGACGCTGAAGCTGATCTCGAAACTGACGCTGCGCACATTGCGCAGACGAATGACGGGCGAAGAGCCGCTGCGTCCTGCGCCGGCCTCGCGCGTCGCGCAGTTCCGCGTGCAGAGTCACGAGTCGACGCCGAGTCCGTTGCGCACGCTTGCGCAGCAGACGCCGACGCCCGCCGTCGCGACCGCGCTCGCGGAGCCGCAGCCCGCGTACGCGCCGCCCGCGATGAACTTCGACGCCGACGCCACCGTCGCCGCGGCGAGTCTCGATCGCAACATCCTCGCGCATGCGCCCGATCCGGTGATCGAGGAAGAAGTCGCGGCACCCGCGATCGAAGAACCGATCGCAGCGCCGGCCGAGCACGAAGAGATCGAGATGTCGCTCGAGCCGGAAGCAGCGGCTGCGGCGTACGACGAGCCGGAAGCGGTGTCGGAGATGCCGGAGCTCGAGATGCAGCCGGACGTCGCGCCGGCGCCGATCGCGCCGATCGCACCGCCCGCGCCCGATCCGGTCATCGAGTTCAATCAAACCGACAAGCCGCAGAAGGTCGAAGAAGTGAAGACCGTGAAGGTGCGGTCGTCCGTCGACGTGATGGCGGAGCTCGAGGCGTTGCGCAAGCGCGCCACGAATGCCGGACCGAAACCCGCGAAGCGCGATCCCCTCGCCGACCTCGCGAATCTCCGACCGAAGCGCGACCTCCAGCGCAGCGCGTCGCTGTCCCTTCCGGCCGAGGCATTGGGCCGGGCCAAATCCGTTCGGGTTACACTATCGTTCGAGGACGCTGAGTCGGGGATCATCGAGACCCGGGACCACACCGTGGAACTGGGGGACACCTCCGACGCACAGAGCCTCTCGGTCAACCTGAAAATCGATCTCGCATAGCGAGCGAACGGGAGGGGGCGCGGATGCGCAACACACTGTTGTTGGCGGTGGTGGGTCTATTCACAGTTGCCTGTGCGACCACGACACCCGCTCCGAAAGCTGTGCCCCAGGCCGCGGCCATCGTCCCCGCGAAACCCGCCATCTCCGCACAGATCGACGCCGACGAGTTCCGCAAAGAGCTCGAAGCCGCCTACACGCACATCCTCTCCCGCACCGACGTGAAAACGCCGCCGGCCGACGCGCCCGTCGTCGACATCGAAGCCGCGGCTTCGATCGCCATCCCGCAGCACCGCACCATCGACTCCGCCGTCCGCCTCTTCAGCGGCAGCATGAAGGACAGCATCCAGACGTCGCTCCTTCGCTCGGCCGCGTACAAAAACCTGATCGACAAAGCGCTGTCCGAGCAGAAGCTGCCGAAAGGCCTCGCGTATTTGCCGGTCATCGAGAGCGCGTATCTGCCGAACCTGACGTCGCGCGTCGGCGCGCATGGGATCTGGCAGTTCATGCCGGAGACGGCGCGCGAGTACGGACTGCGCGTCGACTGGTGGATGGACGAGCGCGCCGATCCGGAACGCTCGACGCGCGCCGCCGCGAAGTACCTGAAGGACCTGCACCGGATGTTCGACGACTGGGCGCTCGCGCTCGCGGCGTACAACTGCGGTCCGGGTCGCGTGAAGCGCACGCTCGAAGACAACGGCGCGACGACGTTCTGGGAACTGCTCGAAGCGGGCGCGCTGCCGAAAGAAACGCGCGGCTACGTGCCGACGTTCTTCGCGACGCTGCTGATCGCGACCGATCCTGAAGCGTACGGCTTCGAGCTGGGCGAGCCGTCCGAGCCGGAAGAGAAGCACGTCGAAGTCACGGGTCCGCTGTCGCTGCAGTATCTCGCCGAAGTTACGGGCGTCGACGCGGATCGCCTGAAGGACCTCAATCCCGCGTTCCGCCGCGGCATC
This sequence comes from Thermoanaerobaculia bacterium, assembly GCA_036383875.1. Taxonomy (GTDB): domain Bacteria; phylum Acidobacteriota; class Thermoanaerobaculia; order Gp7-AA8; family Gp7-AA8; genus QHVT01. The sequence continues at coordinate 7,329 of DASVNL010000658.1, read as the reverse complement.
GTTCCTCCCGGACGCGCCGCCGTCCGCGTCCCCGCGAAGGTCGCGAGCACGCTGGAAGCACGGGCCGACTCGCTCCGCGACGAAGACGCGTACGTGAAGGTGTGCTCGTTCCGCATGCGCGAAGGCGACTCGCTCAAGCGCCTCGCCCGCGCAATCGGCACGAAGCCCGAAACGATCCTGGCGATGAACGGTCTCGACGAGAACGACCGCCTCCGCACCGGAACGTCGCTGTATCTCCCCGTCCGCGCCCGCGAGCTCGGCACCCTCCTCGCCCACAGCAACAACACCGACTATTTCTACGCGGTGAAAAAAGGCGACACGCTCTTCTCGATCGCCAAGAAGAACGGCCTCTCCGTCGCCGAACTGCGCGAACTGAACGACCTGTCGAAGAAAGCCACGCTGAAGCCCGGCCAGAAACTGCGCATCACGCCACCGCGCACGATGACCGCTGGCGGCATGTGACGCTTCAGTTGGCGGTTGGCAGTTGGCGGTTGGCGGTTCGCTCCGCCAAGTGCCGCGATTGCCGCAAATCGCGCATCACCGAACCGCCAACTGCCAACCGCCAACCGCCAACCGGTTGAAATACAACCCCCTCGCTGCTAGCTTCCCCCTCCCATGGCCGATAGCAGCGACTACAAAAAGACTCTCAACCTGCCTCAGACCGCGTTTGCGATGAAGGCGAACCTGCCGCAGAACGAGCCGAAGCGGCTCGATCACTGGCGGGCCATCGACCTGTATCGCCTCATTCGCGAAAAGTCCGCGGGCCGCCCGAAGTTCGTGTTGCATGACGGGCCGCCGTACGCGAACGGCAGGATTCACATCGGCCACGCGCTCAACAAAACCCTCAAAGACATCGTCGTGAAGTCGCGCACGATGCTCGGCTTCGACTCGCCGTACGTTCCGGGCTGGGATTGCCACGGCCTGCCGATCGAGCACGCCGTCGACAAGGAGCTCGGCTCGAAGAAGCGCGAGATGTCGGCCGCGGAGATCCGTCGCGCTTGCCGCCAGTTCGCGTCGAAGTTCGTTGACCTGCAGCGCGAAGACTTCATCCGCCTCGCCGTCTTCGGCGATTGGGATCATCCCTACACCACGATGTCCTTCGACTACGAAGCCGATATCGCCGACGCGTTGGGCCGCTTCTTCCAGACCGGCGCCGTCTACAAAGGTTTGAAGCCCGTGCACTGGTGCACGTACGACCAGTCCGCGCTCGCCGAAGCCGAAGTCGAATATCGCGAGCACACGTCGCCGTCCGTCTACGTCCGCTTCCGGATGCTCGAGGAAGCCGTGACCGCGCTCGATCTGCCGATCGAGAAGCCGCTCTACGCGATCATCTGGACCACCACGCCGTGGACGCTGCCCGCCAACCTCGCGATCGCGGTCAAGCCTGATTACGAATACGCCGTCGTCGAACACAACGGCGAGAACTACCTCCTCGCGATGGAGCTCGTGCAATCCGTGACGCAGAAGTTCGGCTGGACGGATTACACCGTCGGCAAGATCTTCAAAGGCTCGTCGCTCGAGCACCTGCGCTACCAGCATCCGTTCATCGATCGCCAGGGCACCTTCGTCCTCGGCGACTACGTCACGCTCGAAGCAGGCACGGGACTCGTGCACACCGCACCTGGACACGGCGCGGACGACTTCGCGACCGGACGCCGCTACGGCCTCGACATCTACACGCCGGTCAATCATCGCGGCGAGTACACACAGGACGTCCCGATGTGGGCCGGCATGCACGTGTTCAAAGCGAATCCGCTGATCGTCGCGCATCTCAAAGAGATCAACGCCCTCGTCCTCGGCGAGTCGATCACGCACTCGTATCCGCATTGCTGGCGCTGCAAAAATCCGATCATCTTCCGCGGCACCGAGCAGTGGTTCGTGTCGATGGACGAGACCGGACTGCGCCAGAAGGCGCTCACTGAAATCGACAAAGTGAAATGGTTCCCGGCGTGGGGCCGCGATCGCATCTACGGGATGATCGAGAATCGTCCCGACTGGGTGATCTCGCGCCAGCGTTTGTGGGGCGTTCCGATCACGGTGCTCTATTGCGAGCAATGCGGCGACGCCGTGACGTCGCCGGAGTTGTTCGCGAACGTCGTGAAGCATTTCCGCGAAGAAGGCGCCGACTCCTGGTACGAACGTCCGGTCTCCGACTTCCACACGGAACCGTGCAAGTGCGGCTCGACGGAGTTCCGCAAAGAGACGGACATCCTCGACGTCTGGTTCGACTCCGGCTGTTCGCACATCGCGGTGCTCAAGCGTCGCGAAGAACTCGGCTGGCCGTGCGACGTGTATCTCGAGGGCCACGATCAGCATCGCGGCTGGTTCCACTCGTCATTGCTCGTCGGCGCCGGCATCGAAGGCGGCGCGCCGTATCGCGAAGTCGTGACGTGCGGCTTCATCCTCAACGAGCAGCGCGAGAAGATGTCGAAGTCGGCGGGCAACGCGCTGTCGCCGCAGGACGTGATCAAGCAGAGCGGTGCGGACATCCTCCGTCTTTGGGTCGCGGTGAGCGACTACACGACCGACATCCCGTTCGGCCCGCAAATCCTCGAGCGCACCGCGGACGGCTATCGCAAGATCCGCAACACCGCGCGCTTCCTGCTCAGCAACCTGTACGACTTCGATCCGGCGACTGACGCGCTGCCGGTCGATCAACTCCTGCCGCTCGATCGCTGGATCCTCGACCGCGCCGCGCGCGCTGTCGATCGCTGCATGCAGGCGTACAAAGACTACGAGTTCCACGTCGTCTTCCACCGCATCCTCGAGCTCTGCACGGTCGAGCTGTCGCAGATCTATCTCGACGCGTCGAAAGACACGATGTATTGCGACGCGCCGCAGTCGCGCGAGCGCCGCAGTGCGCAGACCGCGATGTACCACGCGCTGCGCGGCATCACGACGATCATGGCGCCGATCATGTCCTTCACCGCCGACGAGATCTACGAGTCGATCCCGGGCGAGAAGAAAGCGTCCGTGCATCTCGTCGACTTCGCGAAGCTCGACACCGTGCTGACTGCCGAGGACGATGCGCAGTGGTCGCGATTGCTGCGTCTGCGCGATGCCGTGCTCGCCGTGCTCGAGCGCGCACGCGGCGCGAAGGAAATCGGCCAGTCGCTGCAGGCCGACATCACATTGCACGGTGACCTCCCCGACTTCGGCGTCGATCTCGCGAAGCTGTTCATCGTCTCGCACGTCGACGTGAAGCCGGCCGATGCATCGGCCGCCGGTGTCGTCGAGATCGAAGGTCTCGGAAGCATCGGCATCACGTGGTCGCCCGCACGCGGCGGCAAGTGCGGACGTTGCTGGCAGTATCGCGAAGAGGTCGTCGAAGAAGGCGGCTTGTGCGCGCGCTGTCAGAAAGTCGTCGATGAGCTCGCGCCGGCCGAAGTGCCGACTGCCTGATTTCCACTGTTACACTAACGCCCGATAGAAGGAGGCCCCGTTTATGGCATTGAAGAGCAAAGCGATCAAGAAGACCGCCGACAAGATCACCAAGCAGGTGATCAAGAAGGCAAAGAGCGCGGCCGACGACGTCGCCGACAAGGCATCGGACGTAGCGAAGAAGGTCAAAAAGGCCGCCGCGCCGAAGATCAAGGACGCGAAGAAAAAAGCCCGCGCCACGGCGAAGGAAGTCCTCAAGTCCACCGCCAAGAAGCTCAAGAAAGCAGCGCGGTCGCTGTAACCCGAGCCCCCATCGAGTGCGTTACGCGGATCTTCATACTCACACCTATCACTCCGACGGAACGCGCTCTCCGAAAGAGGTCGTCGATGTCGCGCACAGGCACGGCATCGACATCCTCTGCATCTCCGATCACGACAACCTGGCCGCGTATTTCGAGATCAAGCCGTACGCCGACTCCGTCGGTGTGACGCTGATCCCCGGCATGGAGCTGTCGTGCGGCTTCGAGGGTGTCGACGTACACATCCTCGCCTACGCCTTCAATCCTCACGACGAGCGCATCGAACAACGCCTGCGCAGTTTTCGCGAGACGCGCCATCGCCGCGGCTACGCGATCGTCGAGCGTCTGCGCGCGAACGGCCTGAACATCGATCCCGAACGCGTCGATCAACTCGCCGCCGGCGGCGCGATGGGACGTCCGCACGTCGCGCGTGCACTCGTCGAAGCGGGCTACGTGTCTTCCGTCTCCGAAGCGTTCGACAAGTTTCTCGGCACGGGCAAGATCGGCTACATCGAGAAGGAACGCTTCCGCGTGAGTGTAGCGGTCGAGCTGATTCACAACGCGGGCGGCGTGCTGTCGATCGCGCATCCGACGCTCTACCCCAACCACGAAGAGCTCGTCCCCAAGCTCTTCGACCTCGGCGTCGACGGCGTCGAAGTGCAACACCCCGACGTCGATCGCTGGGAACGCGAGCGCTACACCAACCTCGCCCGCTTCCGCGGCAAGCTCGCCACCGGCGGCTCCGACGATCACGGCACCGTGAAGACGAAAGAGACGCTCGGCACGGTGCGCGTGGAAGAGTCGCGCATCGGCGCGATTCTGGATCGTCTGTAGTTGCCGGTTGCCGGTTGTCGGTTGTCGGGAGGCCGCCGCCCAGCCACGTCGCGGTTCGGTCTCCCCCGACAACCGACAACCGACAACAGAATTCACCCCAAACCCTCGATGTTTCATCGCCCGTGCGTCTCTCCGACTACTGGCCCGCCCTCGAGCGCATCGCGCTCGACGAAGGCGTGATTCGCCTCGGCGCGAGCAATCTCGACGACGCGAATGCAGCGCTGTTCGGCGAATGGATCGCGCGTGGGCATCACGCGTCGATGGCGTATCTCGCGAAGAACATAACGATTCGCGCGAATCCGCACGAGCGATTTCCGTGGGCGAAGTCGGTGATCTCGATCCTCGTGCCGTACTCCGCATCGCGTCCCGATGCAGACGACGGCGCGCTCAGTCAGCACATCGCGCGGTACGCACTCGGCGATGACTATCACGACGTGCTCGATCGCATCCTGCGCAAATTCGAAGAGGCGATGCCGGGCGTGAAGAGCTGGCGGTACGTCGACACCGGACCGCTCTCCGATCGCGCGTACGGCGCGCAGGCGGGGCTCGGGTGGATCGGCAAGAACGGGATGCTGATCAGCGACGAGATCGGCTCGTACTTTTTCATCGGCACGCTCGTCACCGCGCTCGAGAACGACATCGGCGCGGAGCTCGTCACCGATCGCTGCGGGACCTGCACGCGCTGCCTCGATGCGTGTCCCACCGACGCGATCCTCCCCGATCGCACGCTCGACTCCGCGCGCTGCATCAGCTACGCGACGATCGAACATCGCGGAGCGCTCGACATCGAAGTCGCGGGCAACGCGTTCGGTTGCGATATCTGCCAGGAAGTCTGTCCGTGGAACAAGCGCGCGCCAGAATCGCACCCGGCGTTTGTCGCGCGCGACGAATACCGCGCGACGCCGGTCAGCGATCTGCTGCGCATGCAGCAAGCCGATTTCTCCACGCTGTTTCGCAAGAGCGCGGTGAAGCGCGCGAAGCTCGCGGGGATGCAGCGCAACGTCGAGGCGTTAGGTCAAGCGTTGACAGGCGCGACGCTCACCGGCAATCCTGACGCCGAGTGAGTCACTCCCACGAACCCACACAATCTCACTGCCCCAACTGCGGTGCCGAACTGCAGGGCGCTTACTGTCACAGCTGTGGCCAGAAAGCCGTCGCCCACCTCGGCTTTCACGAAGTCGTGCACGAAGCCACGCACGAGTTCCTGCATCTCGACGGCAAGATCCTGAACACCGTGAAGCTGCTAGTGTTGAAGCCCGGCCAGCTCACGCTCGACTTCATCGCCGGACGGCGCGCGCGCTACATCACGCCGCTGCGCCTGTACCTCACGTTCAGCGTGTTGTTCTTCGCGCTCACTGCGCTCGTGCCTGGCGCGCGGCAGTCGATCGTGCGCGTCAGCGAACAAAAGGAGCCGAAGGCTGCGGTCACGCTAGGCGGCAGCGGTGAAAACGGTGCGGTCCGGCCCGAAGACGAGAAGCTCGCCGACGAGATCGGCGAATCGATTCTGCACAACCTGCCGCGCGCGATGTTCGCGCTCATGCCGATCTTCGCGCTGCTGACGTGGGCCATGTATCGCCGCGATCAACGCTTCTACATCGCGCACCTCTACTACTCCGTGCACTTTCACGCGTTCACGTTTCTCGTGCTCTCCGCCGCGACGGTGTGCGGCATCGCGGGACGTCCGGGCAAGATGATCGGCAGCGCGATCTTCCTCACGACGATTCCGTGGCACTACTTCGGACTGCGCAGGATGTTCGGCAATTCGTGGGGGAAGACGATCGCGAAGGGAACGGCGGTGGCGATCGCGTATTGGCTGCTCATCGCCGCGGCGATGCTCGGCATCACGCTCTGGTCGATTCGTCACTCGAGCTCGAACGCGCGTCCGACGATCGAGGGGTCGATGGAACGATCGAGGTACTCCCACACCGCGAGCGCATCGGGATGATGCGCAATCGGCGGCGCGGTGACGCGCGTCGCCGGATCGTTGATGATCAATCGCGCGCGGCGATACCAATGCATCGCCTCCTCGGGATTGAGCCGCAACTCCTCGCGCACGCCCTGAATCAACAGGTACTGCTCGGCCGGAATCCCCGACGCCTCGATCTCCGAGTACGACGGCGCGAGTTGTCGCGCGCGTGCACGAATGATCTTCAGCTTGAGTCGCAATGAATGCGTGTCGAGCGCCGCGCGTCCGACGTCGCACAGATGTCCGATCGCCAGTCGCATGAGCTCCGGCTTCTCGCTGACGAGCAACCCCGCGCGAAAACTCCGCGACGTCCCACCCGTGATCGCCTTCACCGCGGTCCACATCACCTGACCCTGCACGCTCACTTCGAGTTGCGAGTCGGGCACCGGGAATCGCAACGTCGCGACCGACCCGCGCAACGGCTCGATCTGCAATTCGACGCGCGCGCCGCGTGCCGAGAGATTCTCGACCTGCGCGACTTGCCCGTCGAAGTCACCGGCAATCGACGGCGAGAGATAGAAGCGATCGGTCGAGCGCAACTCTTCGACGCGGCGCGTGCGCTGCGACGCCTGCAATTGCACGAGGAGCGATTGCATGACTTCGGGCGCGCCGTATGTGCGTGCGCCGGACATGAACTTGCCGGGCATCGTCGGATCGGGCTGAGTCCAGACGACGACCGCTTCGAGACTCGCCGGCGACGCCGAGCCGTCCGCGACGACGCGCAACACGGCTTTCGTGCCGTTCTCGATCGGCGCGTCGTGACGGAAGCGCGCGCCCTTCGCCGAGATGTCGCACACCGCCACCGCCGTCGCGCCGAAGGCGGCGGCGAGAGGAGGCGTTAGCAGAAAC
>DASVNL010000657.1:0-7104 GCA_036383875.1 Thermoanaerobaculia bacterium | reverse complement strand
CGCATCGTCGCAGGGCAGTTGCGCCGGAAACCCGAACATCGTCTGCTCGCTCGGCACGATCAACAGCGGCGCCAACGCGACGATCACGATCACGGTCACCGCGCCCGCCGCCGACACGTCCGTCTCCAACACCGCAACCGTTACGTCGGACGAAAGCGATTCCGACCCGGCAAGCAATTCATCAACAGCGATTGTGGCCGTCGGAGCCGCCGTCGCGGTCCCCACGCTGTCGGAGACGATGCTGTTGTTGGTCGCCGCGCTCCTCGCCGCCCTCGGCATGATGCGAGCGACCGGCAAGCTGTAGCGGCTACTCGGTAATCGGCCGTATTACGCGACACGGATTCCCGGCGGCGAACACGCCGTCGGGAATGTCGCGCGTGACGACACTGCCGGCGCCGATTACTGTTCGCGATCCAATCCGTACTCCCGGCAGGATGATCGCGCCGCCGCCGACCCACACGTCCGATCCGATCTCCACCGGTTTCCCAAACTCCTCGCGACGTCGCAATTCGGCATTGAGCGGGTGCATTGGCGTGTAGATCTGCACGGCCGGACCAAAAAGCGTGAAGTCGCCGATGCGGACGCGGCACACATCGAGGACGACGCAATTGAAATTGAAGAACACGCGCTCACCGAGCTCGATGTTCGATCCGTAGTCGCAATAGAACGGCGGCTGCATCCACACCGTTTCGCCGCCGGCGCCAAAGAGCTCGCGCAGGATTTGGCGCCGGTGTTCCTGCTCGCTTTCGCGGGTCGCGTTCAGCGTCTGACAGAGATCGCGCGCACGTTCGCGGCCGGACACCAACTCGGCGTCCATCGGGTCGTACAGCTCGCCCGCCAGCATCTTGTCGCGCTCACTTCGCATCCGTCAGGCTCGATCAATTCGACATGCAAAACAACCGTAGGCGGGAAAGCGCACGTGCAAGAACGCCACCTCCGGCGATTCGAAAAATCTGTCGACGACGCCCATCGCCGCGGCCGGCGTGGTCAGTTTCGCGTCGACGATTTCTTCTGCCGCTGAGTACGCGCGGATGACGAACTGCTCGCGGAGATACGGCGTCGCTTCATTGAGCGGCAACGTGTCGCGCACAACCGCCTCGTCGCTGGGTTTGGCGAGGAGAAAGACCGGACCGTATTCCTTGTACGGACCCGCGAGTTTGAAGGGGCTGAAGCTTGCGAGGATCAGCTCTTCGCCCTCGCGTGCGCGACGCAGCACGTCGCGACACGGCTCGCCGCCGGTCGCGACGACGCGTTTGACGGGCTGTCCTTGATCATCAGTTGCGGCGATGCGAGCGCGTTGCAGGAACTCGTCGGGGAGCGGCGGAATCGAAATCGTCATGCAGACAACAACACGGCATCACGAGGCTGCGTTCGCTCAACCTTTCTCGGCCTTCGTCACGAACATCCCGTAAGAGACGATCGTCAGCACCACGAAGAACGCGGCCGACAGCCAGAGGACTTGAGTGTGCGCGGGCAGGTGTGCGCCTTTCGCGGTGCCCTTGATGTAATTGATGATCGTGTAGCTGTAGGGCCACCACGCCGCGAAGCGCGAAGAAGCCGATCCCAATGCGCCGACCCAGGCGAGGAATCCGACGCCGATCGGGATGAGCACGTTGTGCGAGCGCAGTCCCATCAGATATTGCGCGGCGACGATCGGAAGGCAGTCGACGAAATAGCGTGAATTGTCGCGGAGGAGCGGCAAGGACCAGAAGCTGCCTTTCGGCATCGGCACGCCGGGGACGAGCAGATACGGGATCATCGCGGACGCGTAGATCGCGAGCGTGAAGAGCACGAGGAATTGCACGAGCATGATCAGAATCACGATCAGCTTCGAGATGAAGATCGAAGCCATGCTCGCCGGAAGCGTGTGAACCTGCTTCCAGGCGTTGCTCTTGAACTCGATCTGCATGATCAGACTGGTCGCGAGGATCGCGCCGAGTGGGAGAAAGAACACGGCCATCGACTCCCACGAATCCATCCAGAGCTTCGTCCAGAATTGATCGGCGGCGTAGATGCGCGACAGGTCGCGGTAATAAATCAGTCGTATGACTGCGACGAGCACCGGCGTGAAGAGCGCGCCGCCGAGGACGAGCGTGGATGCGAAGCTGTGCTTGCGCTTCAGCCATTCACTTTGAAGCGTGTAGAGAAAAGAAGTCATGGTTGATTTCCAGTGAGGTCGAGAAAAATCGTTTCGAGGTCGGCGCGCACTGCGCGGATTTCGTAAATGTCGAGATTGCGGGACGTCAATTGACGATTGAGCGCGGCGATGCGCGCATTGGAAAGCGCGGGAAGAATCACGCCGCCGTCCGACAATTGCGCGGGAATCCCTTCCGCGACGATTGCCTGTAGCGCCTCGTCGTTGTCGTTCGTGCAGACGCGCACAGAGAGCACTTGCTGACGTTGTCGCCGAAGCTCGTCGATCGCTCCCTGAAACACGAGCCGTCCGCGGCCGAGGATCCCGACGTGCGTCGCCAGGCGATCGATTTCCGACAACAAATGACTGGAGACGAGGATCGTACAGCCGTGCTGGCGATTGAGCTCGACCAGCAATTCGCGAATTTCGATGATGCCGTTGGGATCGAGGCCGTTGGTCGGCTCGTCGAGGATGATCAGCGACGGGCGATGCAGCAGCGTCGCGGCGATCGCGAGGCGTTGCTTCATCCCAAGTGAAAATTGCCGCACGCGCTTCTTGCCCGTGCCGGCCAGCCCGACCAATTCGAGGACTTCGCCGATGCGGCTCTCCGCGCAGCGATGGATGAGCTGCACGACGCGCAGATTCTCGGTCGCGGTGAGGTGGTCGTACAGCGACGGACTCTCGATCATCGAGCCGACGCTGCGCAGGATCTCGATGCGATCGTCCTCGAGCCGCTTGCCGAAGATCGAGATTTCTCCCTGCTGCTTCTTCAAGAGGCCGAGAATGAGTCGCAGGGTGGTGGTTTTCCCCGCGCCGTTCGGGCCGAGGAAACCGTAGATGCTGCCTTGCGGCACCTGGATGCTGACGTCGCGGAGAACGTCCTGGGTGCCGAAACGATGGCTGAGCTGAGAGGTCTCGAGGCAGTGCATGTGCGCCGTTTTGCCGATCCTGAAATTTAAGTTAGACTTAAACTAACAGCGGATGGCGGCGACGTCAAACGTTCATTGTGAGGTTTGTGTGACGACTGAACGGAACAGTGAGATTAGAGAACATAGCGCGCGCGCACGAGCGCTCGTGACTGCATTGTGGGTGGTTTGTGCGCTGCTCGTGCTCCTCGAACGATTCAGTGCGCTGCTCATTACAGCGTTCGCGCACGGATTTACGGACATTGTGATGCGCCGGCTGATGTGCGAGGCGGTTTCAGCGTTGCCGGAGGTGATGTTTTTGCTGGGATTGTGGTGGGTGCGCGAGGCATTGTCGGCATTCATCGGCGGCGAATTATTCGGGCCGCCTGTGACGCGGATGCTGGAGCGGGTCGGCGTGATGCTCGCCATCGGCGCGTTGATTCGCATCTGCGTCGTGCCCGGCGCATGCCGTCTCCTCGGCCTCAATCCCGGATACTGGATCGCCTTCGACGCCTCAGCAATCGTCCTCGGCGCAATGGGCATCGCATTCAAAGTGATCGCGAACGTCCTGCGACGCGCGTCTGCAATCGAGTCCGAGCTCGACGAGATCTTCTGACATGCCGATCTTCATCTCACTCGACAGGGTGCTCGCGAAACGCAAATTGAAGGCGAAGGAGCTCGCCGCGATGATCGGCGTCAGCGAGACGCACCTGTCGTTGTTTCGCGCGGGCAAAGTGCGTGGCGTTCGATTCTCGACGCTCGCGAAATTGTGCGCCGCGCTCGATTGTCAGCCCGGCGACCTGCTTGAATTTCGCGCGGGCCCCGAGGACTTTGGCGATGACGACGAGGAGTGAACGCACAGTTGCGAGCGCGACCGCGCGGGCGTACGCTCGTCACGTCCAATGAAACGCGCACTCATCGCCGCCGCCGTCATCGGGGCCGTGTTCGTCGGATATCGCACCATCCGCGGACATGGTCCGGAAGCGCATTACCAGGCGTTTGCTGAGGAAATCCTGCATCGCCGGTATGCGGCTGCGGCCGGGATGGCCGAGGGATTGACGGAGCGGGATTTGGAGAAGCTGGGGAGTCAGGAACGGATCGGCGCGGGGCCGCAAATGTTCCAGACCCTCTTCCCGTCGCGATTCCGCATCGAGTCGAAGGACAGTGGCAGCGACGGCACCGTGATCGTGCACGCGACGCAGACCGTGTTGTTCAATCCCGTCGGCGTCGAGTCGGCGGTACGGCCCGCGATGTTCGCGACGCTGAAGCAGGTCACGACATTGCGCAAGAGCGCGGACGGCTGGAAGGTCGTGCGGTTCGAGAACCAGTTCGAGAAAATGGACTCGATGTCGGGCCGGTGAGGCGACTCTCTTCGATCTTCCGCCGCGACCTGCTCGAGGTCGCGTACACCGCGATCTGGAAGCTCGGCGCGCGATTGCGTGCTCCCGCCGGCACCCACGGCGCGATCTTCACGCGCATCTACCGGCACAACGAGTGGGGCGACGGCGAGTCGCGTTCCGGTCCGGGCTCGACGCGCGCACGCGGCGCGGATTTTCGTGCGTCGCTGCGCGAGATCATCGAGCGCTTCGGCATCCGCAGCATCCTCGACGCGCCATGCGGCGACTACAACTGGATGCGCGATGCAACGGACCTCCCGCTCGACGCGTATATCGGTGTGGACGTCGTGGCCGAATTGATTGCAGCGAACAAAGAGCAGTACGCGGATGATGCGCATTCATTTCTCTGTCGCGACATCACGCGCGATGCATTGCCGGCAGCGAATCTCATTCTGTGTCGCGATGCGCTCGTCCATTTCTCGTACGCCGATATTCACGCGGCGATCGCGAATTTCAAGCGCAGCGGCTCGAAATATCTGCTGGCCACGACCTTCGCGGCGTCGCCGCGGAACGAGGACATTCGCACGGGTGGCTGGCGCGCGTTGAACTTGCAGGTCACGCCGTTCGAATTTCCGGTGCCGCTCGCGGTGATTCGCGACGTCCCGCCGCAGGCGCAGGGTGTCGTCGAATCGAAGCAGCTCGCGTTGTGGGAGCTTTCGACGTTATGAAACGAATTGTGATTCTGCTGTTGTGTTTCGTCGCGTTCAGTGCGAAGGCGGCATTCATTACGGACGACATTCCGCGCTTCTGGAAGGCATTCGATGCGGCGACGGCAGCGCCGGCTGCCGACGATCGCACGCGGATCTTTCAGGAACAGTACATCGACGCAGGCACGCCGGGGCTTGCCGATTATCACAAGACGAAGATCAAGACCGCGCGCGAGCTCGCGGAGTTCGTGTACGAGCATCGCGCGTATTACGAGAGCGTTCGCGCGAACACGTTGCGTGTCGCCGAGGACGAGCCGCGGATCCGCAAGGCGCTCGCGGAGATCACGAAGCTCTATCCGGACGCGAAGTTTCCGGATGTCTATTTCGTCATCGGACGCTTGAATTCCGGCGGGACGATTTCGGAGCGTGGCCTGCTCATCGGCGCGGAGATGTACAGCGTCGCGAAGGACACGCCCATCAACACGCTTCCCCTTGGCACGCAACGCATCGTCGGGACGCTCGACGCGCTCCCTCACACGATCGTCCACGAGCTGATTCATTTTCAACAGCAGCCCACCGGACCGGAGACGCTGCTATTCGGCGTGCTCATCGAAGGCGGCGCCGAATTTCTCGCCGACCTCGTCCTGCCCGCGCCGCGCAAGCCGTATTTTCGCGAGTGGGGCGAGGCGCACGCGGAACAGGTCTGGAAGAAATTCGATGCCGAGAAGTCGTCGATGGACTGGTCGGGCTGGATCGGCGGAAACGCAACGGCCACCGAACAATGGCCCGCGGATCTCGGCTATTACGTCGGCTACGAAATCGCGAAGGCGTACTACGAACAGGCGACGGACAAACAAGCGGCGGTGCGTCAGTTGTTGACGTTCAGCGACGCCGAGGCGATCGCGAAGGTGCGACATGCGCCGTAAAGCGCTGGTCATCATTGCGATCCTTGTGATTGTCGCGCCGTTCGGCGCCGTGTGGTGGCTCGTGCGTGACGAGCTCGCGATCGTGCGCGCGGACGCTGCGGTCGCGCCGAAAGTTCCTGCGCAGATGAAGGCGGCTCTCATTGCGAGTGAAGGTCCGATCTTCGATACGCGGCCGCAATCGTTCGTCGTGAATCCGTTTCGGGGAAGGAATCTAGTTTCTGGCGGTGCGACCGCGGCAACGGTGCTCGCGAGATGGACAACGCCTCGGCGTCGCATGCTTCGCTGGCATCTCGAAACGGCACTCGTTGCATTCGCGATCTCGCGCGAGTTCTCCGGCGACGAAGTGCTTCGTGTTTATGCGCATCGTGCGTATCTCGGTCGAGGCATTGAGGGGGTGGAGCAGGCGAGTCGTGCGTATTTCGCGAAGCCTGCGTCGTCGTTGACGTTCGCCGAGGCGGCGACGATTGCGGGGATGGTGCGCAGCCCGCATTACTTGTCGCCGGTCAATCATCCAGACCGCGCGCTCGATCGGCGGAACAAAGTGCTGAAGCGCATGCGCGAGCTGAGAAGCATCACGGAGCAGCAATACCGCGACAGTGTGAGGGAAGAGCTGCGCGTCAATCCGGCGTTGCGAATCTCACAGCAGGCCGGACGATGAAATCGCTGATCGTCGCACTCTCGCTTTTCCTTTCCGCATCCGCGTTCGGGGATTGCAGACGGCTTCTCGACGAGCTCGCGATCACCATGACGGATCGCGAGCTGTGGCACGACGGCGCAGCGCAAGGTCCGACGGAGAAGCTGCTCGACGGCTTCGGCTGCGACGGCGTGGTTCTCAGCAACGTCAAGACGCACGCGGAGACGGCCGGCGGTGCGCGCGTGCGCGTCACGTGGGAGTTTGAGATCGAGAACGAGTCGGCCGTCCGGCAGAAACCGCTCGTCCGCTTCACTGTGAAATTCGGCGACGTCGAGCGATCGGGAACGTTCAGCGGCACGATCGAACCGGGCGAGACCATTACCACGCGTCACGCGGACTTCCTCATTCCCGAAACGGAACTGCGCATCGGCAAGCCGTCGTTGCGCGTGATTGTGATGGCC
>DASVNL010000656.1:0-1724 GCA_036383875.1 Thermoanaerobaculia bacterium | reverse complement strand
GGCAACCCCGTCGTCGGCATGAGCCCGACGCTCGACAGCAACAGCGTGTGGGTGAGCAACAACGCGGGACTCGTCGAAGTCGACGCGCGCACGCTGCGCGTGAAGTCGCGCGTCACGAAAGCGGACGGCCTGCTCGATGACGAAGCGTGGGCGTACTCGCCCGTCGCGACCGGTCTCAAAGGTCAGATCTACCTCGGCACTCCGCGCGGCGTCTCCGTCTTTCATCCGCTGCTGCGCGAGCGCAACGAAGTTCCGCCCGTCGTGATGTTGCGCGGCGTCGAGCGTGGCGAAGACAACGAGATCGGATTCGAATACGCGGCACTTTCCTTCAGCGACGAAGCGCGCGTGCGCTATCGCACGCGACTGACCGGCTTCGATCGCCGGTGGTCCGACGACACGGACGACGTGAAGATTCGCTACACGAACCTGCCGGCGATGCTCGTCGATCGCCGCTACACGTTCGAGGTGATGGCGCGACACGCGGACAGTGGCTGGTCGCAGCCGCTCGCGTACGCGTTCACCGTGCGGCCGTCGCTGTGGCTGCGCTGGTGGGCCGTGCTCGCGTACGTCGTGCTGTTCGTGGTCGCGATCTGGCTGCTCAATCGCTGGCGCATGCGGCAACTCAAGCGCAAGAACCGCATGCTCGAAGACCTCGTGCTCGCGCGCACGGAAGAGATTCGCGCGCAAGCCCGCGAGCTCGAGACGCTCGACCGCATCGTCGAAGTCGTGAATCGCGAAGTCGTGCTCGAGAACGTCTTGAAGACGCTGCTCGAACAATGCATGCGCCTCTTCCCGCAAGCGGAGAAGGGCGTGTTCCTGATGTTCGATCACGAGACGCGACGCACCGAAGTCGCGGCGTCGTCGGGATACGACCCGGAGTTGTTCCGCGGCGTCTCGATGTCGTTCGAAGAGACGATGCGCCGCTACTCGGAACACGCGCAGCAGCTCGAAGAGGGCGTCTATCTCATCAACTCGACGGACATGACGCGGCTCGCGGGGCGCGAGAAGATCGCGCATCTGCCGACGCCGAAGGCGATGCTCGCGACGGCGGTCACGCTCGGCGGCCGGATGGAAGGCTTTCTCATCTTCGACAACTTCCGCGATGAGAACGCGTTCCGCCGCTCCGATCTGAAGAAGCTTGCGCGCGTGCGCGAGCATGCCGTGTCGGCGATCGCGAAGGCGCGCATCCTGCGCGAGCTGCAGGTCAAGAATCAGCAGGCCGAAGAAGCGAATCGCGCGAAGAGCACGTTCCTCGCGAACATGTCGCACGAGCTGCGCACGCCGATGAACGCGATCATCGGTTTCTCGGAGATTCTCGTCGAGCGCCTCAGCGATCAGATTCCGCCGAAATACACGGGCTTCCTGCGCTCGATCCTCTCATCGGGACAACATCTGCTCTCGATCATCAACGACATCCTCGATCTCTCGAAAGTCGAGGCGGGGAAGATGGAGCTGTATCCCGAAGTGTTCCCGGTGCGTCCCGCGATCGAGAGCGTTTGCGCGGTGATGAAGGGGCTGTCGGGCAAGAAGGGGATCGTGTTCGAGATCGACGTCGCGGACGACGTCACGGACCTCGAGACCGATCACGCGAAGTTCAAGCAGATCCTCTACAACCTCTTGTCGAACGCGGTGAAGTTCTCGCAGAGCGGAACGACGGTGACGATCCGCGCGCGCATCGTCGGAGAAAATCTCGCGATTTCCGTGCGCGATCACGGCATCGGCAT
>DASVNL010000655.1:0-5499 GCA_036383875.1 Thermoanaerobaculia bacterium | reverse complement strand
GCGTCGCGCGCGGCGGTGATGCGCGCCATCTCGAGCTCGTTCTCACGCGCGACGTCGAGATGCAGCACGGACAGACCATGCGCGGCGAGCTCAGAGACGATCGAGTCGATCGAGTGCGTGCGCGGCACGAGCAACGGCAGATCGCCGCGACGTCCGCGTGCCGCGTTCGCCAGACGGTTCAGCGCCGGGACGCGATCGCGGACGTCGAGCATCGCGCGGCTGGCGAACGGACGGTGCGTGCGGAACGGAAACTGGATGTGCAGGAAACCGCCAGGTGCGACGCGCGCGATCAGACGCCGGACGACGTCAAGCGCGGCGCGGTCATCGAGGTGCTGCAGGACGAAGACGCACGAGACGAGGTCGAACATGCGGCGCGATGCGAAGAGCGTCGTGTCGAGTTGGACATCGACGGATGGAGCATTCTGGCGCGTCAGCGCGAGCATCGCTGGTGAGATGTCCGCCGCTGTGACTGCAAATCCGCGACGCGCGTACGCCGCGGCGAGACGTCCGGGACCGGAGCCGAATTCGAGGACGGTGCGGATGCGGCCGGCGCCGCCGAGGACCTGGACGTCGAGCTCGCGGAGGACGCGGTCGGCGTAGGCGTCGCCGGAGCGATGGAAGTCCGCAAGCGCGTCCGGTGCGGGATCGACGAAGCGCGGCTCGGCGAGAACCGCGAAGTATGGAGCGGTGGAGGCGATGCGATCCCAGCGATCACGAGCGGTCATCAGAAGGGCGCATCTTACAGATTCGCTGCTGTCGCTCTCTCGTGGGTAATATCATGTTTAACATAATCCATCTTATCGGTCCCTGCGGAAAGCTGTGGAACGCCTCGGAATCCGACTCGATTTGCGACCGCTCACAGCTCTAAGTGACTGCCGGGACTCGTTCCCGCGTCATAATCCGCAGCTCGATGGGCATCCTCAATCGCTACATCTTCAAAGAGATGGTCGGGCCGACCTTCCTGGGGTTCGCGTTCTACACCTCGATCATCATCATGCAGCGGCTGTTCGACCTGGCTGGCCTGATCATCCGGCGCTCGCTGCCCGGCGCCGTCGTCGGCAAGCTGCTCGTGTACTCGCTGCCGAACATCATCGTGCTCACCGTGCCGATGTCGCTGCTCTTCGGCATCCTGATCGCCGTCGGCCGGCTTTCCTCCGATTCCGAAATCGTGGCGATGCGCGCCCTCGGCATCTCCACGCGCACCATCTACCGCCCGGTCTTTCTCTTCAGCGCGATGGTGTTCCTGGTCAACCTCTACCTCATGAATTACGTGTTGCCGAAGGGCAACCAGCAGTTCGTTGCGCTGCGCGCTGAGATCATGACGTCTACCGTCGAGAAAGCCGTCAAGCCGCGCGTCTTCTTCGACCAATACGACAACGTCATGATTTACGTGAACGACGTCGACGCGACGACCGGCCAATGGAAAGGCGTCTTCGTCGCGGACAGCCGCGGCGACGAGTCGCGCGACATCTCCACGCCGCGCCAGGCCGCCAACGAGCGTGCCACGCAGGATCAGGAAGACGAAGGCGTCGGGTCGCTCTCGGCGCAAGGTTCCGGACAACGCATCATCGTCGCGGAGACCGGCAACCTCTCGATCATCCAGCCGCAGAAAGACATCTGGATGAACCTGTTCGGCGCCGAGACGCACATCTGGGATCCGACGAAGCCCGATCGCTACGACCACACGCGCAATCAGACGCAGCGCATTTTGTTGCCCAGCAACGAGTCGAACTTCGACGCGTCGTCGGTCTCGAAGTCGTTTCGCGAGCTGAGCCTGCGTGAGCTCATCGAACAGGAACGCCAGCTCGCACGCGGCCGCGACGACATCGCACGTGCGAATCGCATCCGCGCGCGCGTCGAGATCCACAAGAAGTTCTCGATTCCGTTCGCGTGCATCGCGTTCGGCGTTCTCGGATTGCCGCTCGGCATCACCAATCGCCGCGGCGGCAAAAGCTCAGGTTTCTCTTTAAGTATTGCGATCATCCTCGTCTACTACGTGATGCTCAACAACGGCGAGGATCTCGCCGTGAACGGCAAGATCCCGGCGTGGTTCGGGATGTGGGCCGCGAACATCCTGCTCCTCGGGATGGGCATCTGGCTCCTCGGCCGCGCGAATCGCGACGCCGGCGCCGCACGCGAGAGCGGCATCTTCGCGCGTATCGGAGCCGCGATCGCGCGCATGATTCCGCGTCGCGATCGCCGTCAGTCCGCGACCGCCGACGAGCCGTCGTCCGTGCTCACGGGACTCGACATCACGTTCCCGAACATCCTCGACCGCTACATCCTGCGCGAGTTTCTGAAGATCCTGCTGCTCGTGCTCGTGTCGGTCGTCGCGCTGTTCATCATCGTCGACTACACGGAGATCGCTCGCGACGTGCGGCAGAACGGCGTCTCGGCGTCGACGCTGCTCACCTACTACCGCTTCCAGATTTTCACCGTGCTGAACTGGACGCTGCCGATCTCGGTGCTGGTCGCGACGCTGATCACGTTCAGCATGCTCGCGAAGAACAACGAGGTCACGGCGATCAAGTCGAACGGCGTGTCGCTGTATCGCGTCGGCCTGCCGATCCTCGCCATCGCGGTGCTGATCAGCGTCCTCTCGTACTTCATTCTCGACTTCGTCTTGCCGTACGCAAACCAGCGCGTGTACGAGATGAAGCGTCGCATCGACGGTAAGCCGGTGGTCACGAAGACCTCGCAGCAGAAGCTCTGGTACCTCGGCCAGAGTCCGCAGAATCGCTACATCATCAACTTCCTCGCCTACGATAACAACGCCAAGGCGCTGAGTCAGGTGCAGGTCTTCGAGTTTCATCCGACGAATTTCCGGCTGACGCGGCGCGTCTACGCGCGCAGCGCGAAGTGGAACGGTCAGGCGTGGGCGTTCGAGGACGGCTGGATGCGCTCGTTCACGGACGACGGCAACTCGACGTTCACGCAGATCACGAAGCCGCTGGCGTTGTTCTATCCGGAGACGCCGGAAGACTTTGCGACCGAGGTGAAGCCGCCGGATCAGATGACGTACGCGCAGTTGCGGCGGTACATCGGCATCCTGAAGGAATCGGGCTACGCCGCGGACGAATTGCTCGTGAAGCTCTACTCGAAGACGTCGTGGCCGACGATCAGCGTCGTCATGGCGCTCATCGCGATGCCGTTCGCGTTCAAGATCGGCAAGCGTGGCGCGCTGTACGGCATCGGCATCGCGCTGGCGCTGGGCATCGTCTACTGGATGATCTTCGCGATCTTCACGAAGTTCGGCGAGGTCGGAAACCTGCCGCCGCTGTTATCGGCGTGGGCCGCGAACATCCTCTTCGCGCTCGTCGCGATCTACATGTTCCTGCACGTCGAGACTTAGGCGACGTCGATCAGGAAGCTGGCCTGGTACTTCGGCGACTCGGTGTCGAGGACCAGGCTCCAACTGAAGCGTCCCTCGCTGGTATCGATAGTGGGAATCGTAATGGTAAAGCGCATGGTCATGTCATTGCCATCGCGCCTGGCATTCACGGGCCCACGCGCGCTGGCAATGACGACGGATGTGCTCCTCCGACCGGCGCTGTAGTGCCGCACCGCATCGAGCCGGATGTACGCGTCGAACTCGCGATCGACGACACTCCATCCAAAGCCGGAGGTCGTGATGACGCCGTGCATGACGTCGCCGCGACGCGCGGGTCCCGCGAGCTCGAGGTGGCTCCGGCCGTACTGGATCTGGTGCCAGATCTTCACGCCGGCGCCGGCGAGGACGCCGACGGAGACGGCCGTGATGACGAGCAGGATCGGCTGTTCGGCCGCGGAGGAAAGACTCGCGAGCAGGAAGATGACCCCGATCGCGATCATCGCGTTGCGCGTCCAGGCCTTGTCGTCGCGATACCGAGTGCGGCCGCGGACCTGGTCGAGCGGCGGGATCTCGATCGGCGCGTTCGGGTCTTTCACCTTCTTCGGCAGGAACGGACTGATGCCGAGGGATACGCCGATGGCGATCATCAGCGAGCCGAACCCGATGCTGATGAAACGATCGGGGGCATCCGGGCGGTCGAGGTTGAGGAACACCATCGCACCCAGCGCGAGGAAGAATGCGCTGAGGACAAGGACGACGATCAAAGCAATACGGCCCGGATTCATCCGGGCCGTAGGGTAGCAAGTTCTGCGCGACGGCCGCACCGACTGGCCAGCCGCACGTGCCTAAGCGAAGCAATCAGCGCTGCCGGCCGTGCCGGCTAAATGGCGCTGACGATTTCGTCCGAGAGGCCCTTCCACTTGCGGAGGTACTCGCGGCGATCGTTGTTGTACTTCGCGACGAGCGCGTTGTATTCGTCGAGTCTCCCCTGCCGTTCGTACATCTTCTTCGGCTGCAGGTAGTCGGCGTCGTCGATGCCCGGGACTTCCGTGGCCACGAGGTAGCCAAAGTCCGGATCCATCTCCCACTTGATCGTTCCCTCGGCGATCGCCTTCACGACCGCCGACGAGTGCTGGATCTTCACCTTCTTCGATCCCTCGGCTTTGCCGTCGCCGCCGATCGCGCCCGTGTTCATGAGGTAGACCTCCATCGGGCTGTCCTTCATGAGCTCGAGCATCCGGTTGCCCTGATACGCGTGCAGCATCGGGAAGAACGGATTCGTGCCCGGCACGCGCAGCGACTTGCCGGCTTCCGACGCGCCACCGGCGCTCGTGCCCTTCGTCTCGCCGAGCATGAAGTACGCGGCGGCGAGCGGACCTTCGAGCTTCGCGACGGCGGGGATGATGTTCTCGTTGCGATTGAGGATCAGCAGGAAGTCGGCCTTGTCGATGTCCTGCGCGTCCGCCGCGCCCGCGATGTCTTCCATGCGGATGACCGCGCGTCCGTTCGGCGTGTACGACGTGTCGAAGTAATCGACCTTGCCGTCGCTGTTCTGCGAGACGTTCTCGAGATACGCATGCTCGGATGCGCACGCGTGATAGATCGTCGGCTCGTCGTTCGGATTGAGGCCGAACGTCTTCGCGAAGCAGCCGTTCTCGGTCGCGTACACCTTGCCGCCCGGGAGCAGCGCGCAGAAGTCGTCCTGCACCGGCTGCGATTCGTTCTGCTTCGTGAACGTCGTGGTCGTCTTGCCCGTGCCGGAGAGTCCGACGATCAGGCCGACCCGATTCTTGCCGTTGACCGGGATGACCTTGCAGCCCGCGTGCAGCGCCAGACCACCGCGCTCGTACACGAGCTTGTTCCACATGCGCAGTCCGCCCTTCTTCGACTCACCGAAGTAATCGGAGTTGAAGACGCGCGTGATGTAGTTCTCGAGGTCCACCGCGATCAGACGATCTTCCGGATAGCCCTCGGCCTTGAGGTTCGGCGTGTAGATGACGGTGAGCACTGGCTGGAAATCCGCGAGCTCTTCCGCGGTGGCCGGGTAATAGAGGATGTGCTGCATCGCGGCGATGTTCGCGTTCGCCTTCTCGATGATCAGGCGCGTGGGGACGCGGAAGGCCGGGTCGTTGCCGATGAAGCCTTCGATCACGAGCATGTCCTGCTCG
>DASVNL010000654.1:0-2403 GCA_036383875.1 Thermoanaerobaculia bacterium | reverse complement strand
CTCCTCTCGATTCGGAGTTGCTGAACCGAGAGGAGAGACACGTTCGGTCGCGGAACGTGGCGTCGTTACTTCTTCATCACCACCTGCACGGATGGGTCGTTCGTGATGTTGTCGACGGTGGCGCCGTAGAGAAGTGCGCTGCCGTGCGTCACGACGATTTCGAGGTAGTCGCCGGGTTGCAGTGGCGTGTCGGTGAAGGCGATGACCGGGAGTTGTTGGAAGTAGTTGGGGGCGTAATCGCGCGCTGTGGTGCTGACGAGAGTGCCGAGGTGATTGCGGACGTGGATCGTGAGCGAGACCCCTTCGTCGAACGTGCGCACGCCGACGTTGAAGCGCGCGGCGGTTGGGTTGTTCGGGGTGATGAGCAGGCCAGTGTCGCCGGCGATGAGCGCGTCGGATGGTGCGACGATCGGGAGGCTGAAGCCGGTCGTGCCGTCGCTGCCGTCGTCGTAGACGCGTACGGTCAGATGTGGGATCGCGCCCGACGTGGGGATGACGTCGAGTGTGCCGAGGCCGGAGAGACCGTGCTCGGTCAGGAAGTCGTCCCAGGCGCGAAGCTCGCGCGGAGCGAGCGTGTACGGGATCGTCACATCGGACGCTGAATCGCTCGTAGCGGCGGGATGGAACACGAGCGTGCCGCCGGCGCTCTCGCTGGATGCGTTCACCATCTGCACCGCGGTGCCGAAGCGCGAGCCCGCGTCGCCGTGCAGCGCGCCGACGACGAACACGATCGCGCGCGGTGTCGCGGCGACGTCGTCATCGGTGATCGTGACTTGGACGCGGACATCCTGCAGCGTGACTCCGGTCGCATCGAACAGCTCGACGACGAACGACTCCGCGTCTTCGTGGGCGTCGTCGTCGACGATCGACAGCGGGATCGTCGCGGTGGTCGCGGTGAAAGTGATGCGGCCCGACGCTTCGACGAAGTCCGTCGTGCCGCTCGCGGTGCCGCCGCGCGTCATCCAGCGCAGCGACGCACCGCTTGCAGGACGCGACGACAGCGCGAGAGTGACGAACGCCTCCCCTGCACTCTCGCCGATCGTCACCGCGGACGCAGTGAGAACCGGAATCGCCGGATCGCGATCGTCGTCGTTGCGAATCGTGCCGATCGCGTTCGCGTCGGCGAGCGTGCCGTTCGACGGCGCGGACAGCGTGACGGCGAACGTTTCGTCCGGTTCGTGTTTGTCGTCACCGTGCACGGCGATGCTGATGCTTTGCGACGTCATGCCGGGCGCGAAGACGAGCGTGCCGCTCGCCGCGACGAAATCGGACGTCGCCGATGCGCTTCCGGCGCTCGCCGACCACGCAACGCTCACTGGGACTGATGCGGCCGCGTCGAGCGTGACGGGGAACGTGAACACCGTCGCGCCGGAATCGCCTTCGTTGCGCGCCACGTCCGCGATCGAGATCGACGCAACGAACGGCAGGGAGTCATCGTCGAAGATCGTGCCGGTCGCGTTTGCGGTGCCGAGCGTTGCGTTCGAGGGCGACGTCAGCGTGACGAGGAACGTCTCGTTCGATTCGACCGCGACGTCGCCGATCACCGGGACAGCGATGCTCTGCGACGTCACGCCGGGTGCGAACGTGAGCGTGCCATTCGTGTTCGCGTAATCGTTCCCCGCGGTCGCGGCGACGTCCGACGTCGCGTAATTCACGGTCACGGCGTTGACCGTCGGAACGCTGAGTTGCACGGCGAACACCATCGACGTGCTGCCCGCGTTTCCTTCGGTCACCGACGCCGACGCGATCGCGATCGAAGGCACGGCCGCGGCGACGTCGTCCTCGACGATCGTGCCGTTGGCGCTCGCGGTGCCGAGCGTCGCGTTCGATGGCGACGTCAGTGTGACGGCAAACGATTCGTTCGATTCGACGAGCGTATCGCCGATGATCGGAACGCTGATGGTCTGCGTGCTGACGCCGGGTGCGAACGTGAGCGTGCCGCTCGTGATCGCGTAGTCACTGCCTGCGATCGCGGTGACGTCCGACGTCGCGTAGTTCACGGACACGGTCGCGACCGTCGGGACGTTGAGTTGCACGGCGAACGTCATCGACGTGCTGCCGGCGTTGCCTTCCGGCAATGACGCCGGCGCGATCGAAATCGACGGCACGACCGGCGCGACGTCGTCGTCGAGAATCGTGCCGTTCGCGCTCGCGGTGCCGAGCGTTGCGTTCGACGGCGACGTCAGCGTGACCGCGAACGTCTCGTTCGAGTCGCCGAGCGTGTCGCCGATGATCGGAACGCTGATGTTCTGTGTGGTGACGCCGGGTGCGAAGGTGAGCGTGCCGCTCGTGTTCGCGTAGTCGGTGCCCGCGATCGCGGTGCCGTTCGACGTCGCGTAATTCACCGTGACCGTCGCGACTGTCGGGACGTTGAGCTGCACGGCAAACGTCATCGACGTGCTG
>DASVNL010000653.1:0-2439 GCA_036383875.1 Thermoanaerobaculia bacterium | reverse complement strand
TGAACAGCGTGACCATGCTCGCGCTCGTACTCATGGTCGGCATCGTCATCGACGACGCCATCGTCGTGCTCGAAAACATCTTCCGCTTCATCGAGGAAAAGAAGATGGCGCCGATGGAAGCGGCGGCCGCCGCGACGAAAGACATCGGCCTGGCCGTGCTCGCGACGACGCTCTCACTCGTCGTCATCTTCCTCCCGGTGTCGTTCATGTCGTCGATCTCCGGCCGCTTCCTCTATCAATTCGGCATCACCGCGGCGGTCGCGATTATGGTGTCGCTGCTCGTCTCGTTCACTTTGACGCCGATGATGAGCTCCCGCCTGTTGAGCGCGAAGGACGCGGCCGGCGGACACGGATCGCGCGCCGGTTTCTACGGACGCATCGACGCGCTCTACACGCGCATGCTCACGTTCTCGATGCACAACCGGAAGCTCATCGCGATCGCCGGCGCGATCGTGATTCTCACGAGCATCCCGCTGTACAAGATCGTGAAGCAGGAGTTCATCCCGACGAACGTCGACGAGGCGGAGTTCGACGTCAGCATCAACGGCCCGCAAGGCACGAGTCTCGCGGCGATGAACGAGGCGATGATCGAGATCGAGAAGGAATTGCAGGCCACGCGCGGCGTGCGACTCGTGCTCTCGTCCGCGGGCGGCGGCTTTCTCAGCGCGACGTCGAGTGGCAGCGCGTACGTGCGCATCGCGCCGCATGAAGAGCGCACGCTGTCGTTCACGAAGTTCTGGAACTCGCTGAAAACCGGCAAGCCGTGGAACGCGTTCCGCGGCAACTACTCGGCGCAGGACGTGATGCAGGAGGTGCGCAAACGGACGCGCAAGTTCGCGCCGATCCGCGTCGCGCCGCGCAATCCGCCGTCGTTCAACTTCGGACCGGGCGGACGCTCCGACATCAACTTCGTCATCCGCGGTCCGGAGATCGAACAACTCGCGAAATACGCGGATACGCTCGTCGCGCGCACGGAAAAGCTTCCGGGCTTCAACGACGTCGACACGAATCTCGAGCTCGACAAACCGGAGCTGCGCGCGAACATCGACCGCGCCCGCGCCGCCGATCTCGGCGTCTCGACGCGCGACATCGCGACGAGTCTCAACGTCATGGTGGGCGGCGATCAGGAAGTGACGCGGTATCGCGACGAGTCGGTGAACGAAGACTACGACGTGCAACTGCGCGTCGAACGTCAGAATCGCGACAACCCCGCGGCGATCGAACGTCTCTTCGTGCCCGCCGAGAACGGCGATCTCGTGCGACTCGACAACGTGGTGTCGATCGAGCGCGGCGTGAGTCCGTCACGTATCGACCGCCTCGATCGCGAACGTCAGGTCACGATTTCCGCGAGCGTCGCGCCCGGCTTCGCGCTCGCCGATCGCATCGAGGCGATGCGCGCCGAAGTCGCGAAGATGGGACTCGCAACGGGCTACACGACGACGGTCACAGGTCGCGGCCGCGAGCTCGAGCGAACGTTCACAGAGTTCGTGTGGGCGTTCCTCTTGTCGATCGTGTTCATGTACATGATCCTCGCGTCGCAGTTCGAATCGACGATTCACCCGATCACGATTCTCCTGTCGCTGCCTCTCGCGATTCCGTTCGCGCTGCTCTCGCAATGGGCCACCGGCAACACGCTCAACCTCTACTCCGCCCTCGGCATCCTCGTGTTGTTCGGCGTCGTGAAGAAGAACTCCATCCTGCAGGTCGATCACATGAACAACCTGCGCGCACACGGCATGGATCGCGACGAAGCGATCCTGCAAGCGAATCGCGATCGTCTCCGCCCGATTCTCATGACGACGCTCGCCCTCGTCGCAGGCATGCTCCCCCTCGCACTCGGCACCGGTCCCGGATCGGAAGAGCGCCGCTCGATCGCGGTCGTCGTAATCGGCGGACAGTCGCTGTCGTTGTTGCTTACGCTGCTCGTCACGCCCGTCGCGTATTCGCTCTTCGACGACCTCGCGCAAAGCAAACGCTGGCGCCCGATGGTTATTCGCCTACAACGCGCGAAGGAACGATTCGCGCTCGCGCGTGAGAGGCGGCCATAAAGCACCGCAGCTGCGGAGCTGAGTTCATAACACGATGACGCAGACTATCGATATGGTCCCTATCCCGTGCCTGAAGACGCTCAGAGTGGTCATATTGAATGGAACCTCAGGGGCCACAACCTTGAACTCTAACCGCTACCCGAATTGTCGCACGCCCCATTCCCGTGCTTGATCCCGTCGCTCCGCCCACGCCTTCTGTGTCGTTAACCCACATCCACGCCATAAATATCGAACGGGCAAACTACTTATCGTCTTCGCGAGGGATGGACGAAGTGCTCCGCCATTGAATGCCCGATCTTGTCCCCTGTTCATAACGTCACCGCCAACCGCCTGAACACGTCGCATCGCTCAGCGGGTCGCGTCTCGGAACGCTGAGATATTTTCCACGTCT
>DASVNL010000652.1:0-3215 GCA_036383875.1 Thermoanaerobaculia bacterium | reverse complement strand
TTGGCGACATTGCCGACGCCCGTGATCGATGCGTCTGTCGTCGATTCGAGATACGCACCTGCGGAGGTCACGGCGACGGTGAACGAGCCGTTCTTCGTCGCGCCTTTGAACGCGATCGAGATGCGGCCGAGGACGATCGAGCCGAATCGCGAGGGAATCTGCTGCGTCGCGCTGCTGGCGAGCGTTCCAGTCTTCGCGAGTTGGTACACGCCCATGTAGCGGCGCACGAGACCCGCGTCAAAATTCGTGAAGGCGCCTGCCGTCTCCCAGCGGCCGAACATCGGAATCGGCGCGAGCGAGTCCGCGTGCCCTTCGGACCACACCTCGACGAGCGATCCGAGATTCACCGTCGACGTGCTCTGGCAGACGGAGTTGCGCCACTCGAATGAGCTGTCGGTGTTGAGGCACTCCAGCGTTCCGAAGTAGTTGAAGACGTCGAACACGACCTGATCGGCGCCGCGCAAATAGACGCCCTTGTTGTTCGTGCCGCTGCCGGTCAGAACATCCTGAATGCGCAGCCCGCGCAGCGGCGAGCTCTTGGTGATGTAAAACACGTAGCCGGGACTGGTGAACTGTTCCGCGCGGATGTTGCGGAAGATGAGGTCATACGAGTTCCCGACGGACGTCGTGTCCGGCCAGTAAAAGCCGGCGCCGCCGAGGACCCAGCCGCCGTTCTGGAAGACGACGTTCGTGAGATTCGCACCATCCTCGACGTAGACCGACGGGTTGTCGCCGTGAGGCTCGAGATAGAAGCCGTCGAAGTTGTGGTGATCGAGATCGATCGACGCGAAGTTCGGATTGTTCGCGATGTAGATCGGGATCGCGCCGCACGAGCGGACGTTGCGGAACGTTCCGAACTCGCGGCCCGCGATGCGAATGCCGATTGAGCCGGTGCCGGTGAACGGCGAAACGCTCGTGCCGCCGTACCACGCGTCCTGCGTGCCGATGGCCACGTCTTCGACGATGGTCTCGCTGCCGTCGACGATGTCGATGCCGATCTTCAAACGCGTCGTGTCCTGCGTGTGAATCGAAAAACCTTTGAGGCGCGTCAGCGAGATGACCGTCGCCGACGCGAGGTCGACGCGGATCGCGGCTTTCGGACTCGCCGCCGGCGCGAAGAGGATGTACGACGCGTCCGGACCGTTGCCTTCGATCGTGATGCGGTGATCGTCGATCAACAGCTCGTTCGTGGTCTTGCACGTGCCGGTCGGAAGCTGGACCTTGTTCGGTGTGGCGATGTCAATCGCGGCCTGAATCGCGGTCGTGTCGTCCGTCGAGCCGTCGCACTTCGCGCCGAACGTGAGGATGTTCGACGTCACGCCGGCTTCGGCGACGCGGATGTCGGTCCACGAGTACGTCGTGAACGAGCCCGAGAACTGGATGTCGTACGAGCCGTTGTCGACGTAGAACGAGAAGAAGCCGTCGGCGGCGGCGGTGAAGGGATTGCTCTTCGACGTGCCGGTGTCGGTGGAGAAGAGCGTGGCGGAGGTGCCGGTGCCGGCCTTGTAGACCGTGACGGTGGCAGAGGCGTTGGTGTACCCCTGCAGTTTCATCCGCGCCTCGGCGGTCGCGGCGATCAGAAGGAAGGAGAGAGCAACGAGTGTTCTTCGCATCCCTTCATGATGCGCCGCGATGCCGGAAGGCCGGAATTATCTACTTCTAGTAGTGAATCGCGTGACCCGCCACGTCCTCGGCCGCTTCCATCAGCGCCTCGGAGAGTGTCGGATGCGCGTGGATCGTCTTCGCGATCGACTCCGCGGTGGCTTCGAGCGACAGCGCAGCGCACGCCTCGGCGATCAGCTCCGTGGCTTTCGGTCCGACGATGTGCACGCCGAGGATTTCGTCGTACTTCGCGTCGACGACGTACTTCACGAGACCGCCGGCGTCGCCGATGATCTTGCCTTTGCTGTTCGCCGTGAACGGGAACTTGCCGATCTTCACGTCGTAGCCGCGCTCTTTCGCTTTCTTCTCCGTGAGCCCGACGCTCGCGACTTCGGGATCGCTGTACGTCGCGTTCGGAACGTGGTCGTAGTTCAGCGGACGGACATCCTTGCCCGCGATGTGCTCGACCGCGAGGATTCCCTCGGCGGACGCGCAGTGGGCGAGGGCGGGCGTCGGCACGATGTCGCCGATCGCGTAGACGTTCGGCTCACCGGTGCGCATGAAGCCATCGACCGTGATGTAGCCGCGCTTGTCCATCTCGACCTTGATGTTCTCGAGGCCGCAGTTCGCGGTCACGGGACCACGTCCGGTCGCGCTGAGCACGAGCTCGGTCTCGATGACCTGCGTCTTCCCCTTGCCGGTTTCGACCGTCGACTTCACGCCCGTCTCCGTGACTTCGCACGAGAGGACCTTCGCGTCCGCGAACACGTCGATGCCCTTCTTCTTGAAGATGCGCGTGAACTCTTTCGCAATCTCGTCGTCTTCGATCGGCAGGAGCTGCGGCATCACTTCGACGATGGTCGTCTTCGTGCCGAAGCGCGAGAAGATCGACGCGAACTCGCAGCCGACCGCACCGGCGCCGATGACCAGCATCGACTCGGGGATTTTCTCGAGGCGCAGGATGTGATCGGAGTTGATGATGCGCGTGCCGTCGGCCTTGATGTGCGGCAGGTCTTTCGGAACGGAGCCCATCGCCAGAATGATGTTCTTCGTCTTGATCTGCTTGCCGTCGACGTCGACCGTGTTGCGATCGATCACTTTGCCGAAGCCGGTGATGCGCTCGACCTTGTTCTTCTTGAAGAGGAACTCGATCCCTTTCGCATTCGCGTCGACGACGCCCTGCTTGCGTTTCTGCACGGCCGAGAAGTCGATCGTCGCGTCGCCGACGGTGATGCCGAAGTCCTTGGCTTTCTGAATCTTCTGCCAGACATCGGCATTTTCGAGCAGCGACTTGGTGGGGATGCAGCCGCGGTGCAGGCAGGTGCCGCCCACGAACGAATCTTTCTCGATGACCGCGACTTTGAGACCGAGCTGGCCGGCGCGGATGCCGGCGACGTATCCGCCCGGTCCGCTGCCGATGATGACGACGTCGTATTGCTGTTCTGCCAACGAATCCTCCAAGGGTGTGAGGCGGCCTGACGGCCGCGAGCCGCGCATTATATGCAGATGCGATTACGGTTCATGCTGCTCTGCCTGGTCGCGCTGCCGGCGTTCGCGCATCCGCCGGTGAGCGTAGTGATCGACGCGCGAGGCAATGCGTTCTATTCCGATCT
>DASVNL010000651.1:0-22292 GCA_036383875.1 Thermoanaerobaculia bacterium | reverse complement strand
TGCCGTCGACGTCGGGCATGGGCAGCTCGACGTTTCACTGCGCAACGATCCGCGCGTGATCAATCGCGAGAAGGTGAACGCGCGCTATCTGCAGCGCGAGAACTTCGACGACGTCATCGAGTTCGTTTCAATCGACGTGTCCTTCATCTCCCTCAAGCTGATCCTCCCCGCCGTCGCGAACTTCCTGCAAGGCGAGCTGGTCGCCTTGATCAAGCCGCAGTTCGAAGTCGGCAAGCACGAAGTCGGCAAGGGCGGGATCGTGCGCGAGGAAGAGAAGCGTCAGAGCGCGGTAGATGGCGTGGTCGGGACGGCGAAGGAGCTGGGGTTCGAGGTGAAGGGCGTGATCGAGAGTCCGATCAAGGGCGCCGAGGGGAACGTGGAGTTCCTCATGTACGCCGTTCTAAATACTCCGCCAGACCTGCCCGCCACGACTCCGGACGAGCTCCCGTGAGCCGTTCGTAACGCTCGGTCGACAACACCGAGTACGCGGGACGCACGGCGGGTCGCGGGAACTCCGCGGAGCTCACGGGGCGCACGTCGATGCCCGAGCCTTCCGCGATCGCGGATGCAAAGTCGAACCAAGAGCACGCATCCTCGTCCGCGTAATGCACCACGCCGCGCGCGACGTCGGATTCATTCGCCAGGCGCGCGAGTCGCACGATTGCGCGTGCCAGGTGTGGCGTGTATGTCGGACGTCCGTGCTGGTCGTTGACGACGCGAAGAGGATTGGTGCCTTTGCGAATCTGATTGCGAATTGCCTCGACGAAGTTCGGGCCGTTCGTGCCGAAGAGCCACGAGGTGCGCACGATGAGGTGCTTCTCCGCGTGCTTCGCGGCGATTTCGCCGAGGAGCTTGGAGCGGCCGTAGACGGAGAGCGGATTCGTTGCGTCGGTGACTTCGTACGGCGTGCGCTTCGCGCCGTCGAAGACGAAGTCGGTCGAGACTTGCACGAGCAGCGCGCCGGCAGCGTTCGCAGCGGATGCGAGCAGTTCGACGGCGGAGCCGTTGATCGCGTTCGCGAGCGACTCCTCGGATTCGGCGAGGTCGACCTTCGTGTAGGCCGCGCAGTTGATGATGATCGTCGGGGCGTGATCCGCCACGCACGCGTTGACGATGCGGGAGTCGGTGACGTCGAGCTCGGCGCGATTCAGCGCGACGACGGACTCACCGAGGCTGGTGAGCTCGTCGTAGAGGTCGGTGCCGAGCATCCCGCCGGCGCCGGTGAGCAACCACTTCGGAGACGCCAATCAGGCTTTGTCTTCTGCCTTCGGCAGCGACTTGTCGTCCTTGCTCTTGCTGAGGCCATCGCGGAAATTCGAGATGCCCTCGCCGAGGCCGCGGCCGAGCTGAGGCAGCTTGCTGGCGCCGAAGATGACGACGACGATCACGAGAATGACGAGCAGTTCCGGCAAACCAAGACCAAACATGAAGCCTCCTGGGACAGACCGAGCGGAAGTCTAACCCGAAAGGACGGGTTTCGCTGGAGAACAGCGCGGTGAGGGATTGCGTTCCCTGTGACGGCAGTGGACCCCCAACCCGCCACGTGGGTGTGTGGTGGTCTCCCGCCAACTGACAACCGCCAACCGTCAACTAACGCTAATATCCGCCCCGCTCAAAATGCTCGACCTCTCCGGACTCAATCCCCAACAGCGCGAAGCCGTCACTCACGGAACGGGGCCGCTCCTCGTTCTCGCGGGCGCGGGCTCGGGAAAAACGCGCGTCATCACTTATCGCATCGCGTACCTGATCGGCGAGCTTGGCGTTCGCCCGCAGCACATCCTCGCCGTCACGTTCACCAACAAAGCCGCGGCGGAGATGCTCCATCGCGTCGACCAGATCGTCCCCGCGACGGGCGGATATCGCCCGTGGATCGGAACCTTCCACTCGACCTCTCTCCGGATCCTCCGCCGCTACGCCGACCGCCTCGGCTTCACCAAATCCTTCGCGGTCTACGACACCTCCGACCAGCTCACCCTGATTCGCCGCTGCATGCGCGAATTGAACGTGAACGACGAGGCCTTTCCGCCGCGCTCGATCCTCACGCGCATCTCGAACGCGAAGAATGAGCTCATCGGACCGGTCGAGTACGAGAAGACCAACCACGACTTCTTCGGTGCGCGCGTCGCGGAGATCTATCGCCTCTACCAGAAGCGACTGCGCGAATTCGACGCGATGGACTTCGACGATCTGATCGGCAAGTACGTCGAGCTGCTCGACCAGCACGCCGATGTGCGCGCGGAGATTCACGATCGCTTTCAGCACCTCCTCATCGACGAGTACCAGGACACGAACCGTGCGCAATACCAGCTCGTGAAGGCGCTGGCCGGCGATCGCGCGAACGTCGTCGCGGTCGGCGATGAAGATCAGTCCATCTATCGATTCCGCGGCGCGGACATCAACAACATCCTGAATTTCGAGCGCGACTTTCCGGGCGCGAAGATCGTGAAGCTCGAGCAGAACTACCGGTCCACAGGCAACATCCTGGAAGCCGCGACCGGCGTCGTTTCGAACAACATCGCGCGCAAAGGCAAGACGCTGTTCACGAAGAGCGGACAGGGTGAGCCGGTGCGCGTCGTCACGTGCGGCAACGATCGCGACGAAGCGCAGTTCGTGCTCGAGAAAATCTCGTCGCTGCGATCGAAGTACAAGCTCACCGACTTCGCGATCCTCTTTCGGACGAACGCGCAGTCGCGACCCTTTGAAGAAGAACTGCTGCGCGCGAATTTGCCGTACGCCGTCGTCGGCGGCGTGAAGTTCTATGAGCGCGCCGAGATCAAAGACATTCTCTCGTTCGTGCGCGTGACCGTGCGACCGCACGACACGCCATCCGTCGAGCGCGTGATCAACGTCCCGTCGCGCGGCATCGGCGACACGACCATCGCGACGCTCGACGAACAGGCAAAAACACGCGACGTTTCATTGTGGGCCGTCGTCGAAGGCGAGCTCAATTTCCTGCCGGCGCGCGCGGCCAAAGCGGTGCGCGAGTTTCGCGAAATCATTCACGATCTGCAGGCCGCGAAGGGCAATCCGTTGCCCGAGTTTATGGACTACGTCCTGTTGCGCACCGGATACCGGCGCATGCTGCAGGAGTCGCGCGATCTGCAGGACGAGTCGCGACTCGAGAACCTCGACGAACTGCTGAACTCCGCGCGTGAGTATTCGGAGCAGAACCCGCAGGCCACGCTCGAGGACTATCTCGACTCACTAACGCTCATGTCCGACCTCGATCGGTACGAGTCGCAGAAGGGCGTCACGCTGATGACCCTGCACTCGGCGAAGGGACTCGAATACAAAGTCGTGTTCCTCGCGGGGATGGAGGAAGGGATTCTTCCGCACGCGAACTCGCTCGAGCACAGCGAAGACATGGAAGAAGAGCGCCGCCTTTGCTACGTCGGCATGACGCGCGCGCGCGAAATGCTTTTCTGTCTGCACGCACACGAGCGTCGCGTGCACGGCAAGTTTCGCGAGCAGAACGTCTCGCCGTTCATCGACGAGATTCCGGAAGGCGCGCGCGAACACTTGCGACTCGCGCGTCAGTACACGTCGCAGACCGATACGTGGCGCGAGAAGCCAATGTACGGCGGCGGCTCGTCGAACTACGGCTCGAACTCGTACGGATCACGCGGTGGTGGCTACGGCAACTCGTCGTACGGAAATCGCCAGGGCAACAGCCGCCCGACTGCGCCGTCGCGACCTGCACCGGCTCCGCGACCACCGCAGCCCGCGCCGCCGAAGAAGCAGGACAACGTCAATGGCGTGCTGTCGTTTTTTCAGAACACGCCGGTGCAGTTCGATCCGAATGCGATCAAGGCCGCGAAGGATCAACAGCAGGCGTCGGCGGCGGGCAGTGCCGCGGAGTTGAAGCGCGGACAACGCGTGCGGCACGAACAGTTTGGCGTCGGCACGATCCTCACGATGGAGGGCAGTGGGCCGGACGCGAAGCTGACGGTCTACTTCGATCGCGCAGGATCGAAGAAGTTCATCGCGAAATTCGCGAAACTCACGCGCGCTTAACGAAACGTGAAGTCGGTGATAGTGCTCTGCTCGCTTTCGTAGGCTGGCACCGACATAGCATTTTGTCCGCGGTGGGTCCGCGCCTTGTCCCTGTTTCGTTTCCTCACGTCGCTGTGCGTTCTCCTGTTTGCAGCCGCATCGCAAGCGCAGACGACCTTCGTCCGCGATTCGTTCACGGGCACCGGCTTTCTCGAAAGCCATTCTCCCGACACCGGCGGCGCGTGGACGCGCGTCCGCGGCGCTGGGCTCGTGCTCCAATCCGACACGCTCCGGCCCAATAAAACGACGGAGTTCGACGCCTACACCAACGCGGCCACGCCGCCGTCCGCCGAATACGTCGTCGGCATGACGGTCACGCTCAACACGAACTTCGTCGAGAACTACGCGGAGCTCTATGCGCGTCGCAGCGGCACGACGTACTACGTCATCTACTTCGACGCACACGACAACTACTCGCTGCGTCGCGTCGTGAGCGGCGTCAGCACGACACTCGCGTCGGGCGTGACGACGGCGACGAACGCACTCGGCACGCCGAACGAGTTCGTGTTCTCCGTAACGAACGCGCAGAAGCGGCTGATCCTCAACGGCACCGTCGTCGCGACCTCGACGGACAACACGATCACCGCCGCCGGAGTCGTCGGCCTCGGGCTCTCCGAGAAAACCAACAACGACGCAGTCGGCGACGACTTCTACGCGTCATCGCTCGCGCCGACCGCCGTCGAGATGGATTCGATGAGTGCGACGCGCGACGGCCAGCGCGCACTGATCTCCTGGACCACCGGCCGCCAGTCGCACAACCTCGGCTATCGCGTATGGCGCGACGGCGTCTGTCTGACGCGCACGCCGATCGCCGGCTCCACGTTCTTCGTCAACACGCCGGCGCTCGCGAGCGGCACGTCGTATCGCTGGATCGACAATGCCGCGACTGCGAACGCGACGTATTGGATCGAAGAGCTCGACGTGCGCGGCACGCGCGAGTGGCACGGGCCGATCGTCGCGAACGCGGGAACGATCGACGCACGCACGGTCCCGACGCCGAAGCTCAGCGAGTTGACGCGCGACGTTCGCACGCGGCCGTCGCGATTCATCGCGAATGTCCAAGAGCCGATCATCGAAGACACGCAACGCAACTTCGACCTCGCGCGTCGCGATGCGCTGAAGATCGCCGTCACGACGCGCGGCATTCAGGAAGCGCCGTTGCCCGCGAATGTTGATGTGAACCGGCTGCGCGTGTGGGAAGACGGACGCGAGATCCCGATCGCGACCACCGCGACGACGCTGCGTTTCTACGGCATGCCGCTCGACACGCCGATGAGCGGCACGCGCGTGTATTGGCTGACGTGGGACGACGAAGGCGCGGGTGCGCGCATCGCGATCGAGCCCGTGTCGAACACGCCGATACTCGACGCGAGCGGGTTCCTCGCGACCGTCGAACGTCGCGACAAGATGATCTTCGATGCGACGCTCGTCAGCGACCAGGGCGACGGCTTCTTCGGGCCGGTGATCACGGACGACGTGACGTACCCGGCGAAGCAGGCGTTGCGACTCGAGAGCATCGATCGCACCGCGACGAGCGCGGAGCTCGCGATCACGTTGCAAGGAGCGACGGAGGTCGCGCATCGCGTCGCGGTGTCGCTGAACGACATCGCGATCGGCTCGATCGAGTTCGACGGACGTGAGAAGAAGCACGCGACGCTCACCGTCGACGCGTCGCTGTTGCGCGACGGCGAAAACGAGGTCGTGCTCGTCGCGAAGAATGGCGCCGAGGATGTGAGTGCGGTGGAGGCGGTGCGCGTGACGTATGCGCGTCGCTATGTCGCCGCGGATGGAACGCTGCTCTTCACCGCACCGAGCGGAACGCTCGTGCGCGTCGAAGGACTCGATGCGAATGCGATCGCGCTCGACATCACGAATCCTGCGACGCCGGTGCAGCTCGCGATCGATGGCGATGTTGTCTCGATCGCGGGAACCGGAACGCGCACGATCCTCGCGACGTCCGCGTTCGCATCGCCTGCGATCGACGCGAATACGCCGAGCGCATTGCACGAATTGCAGCCCGGCGAGGTCGTGATGATTGCGCCGCGCGCGTTGCACGAAGCGCTCGCGCCGCTCGCGACTCTGCGCGGCGGTGTGATCGCAGCAGTCGAAGACATTTACGACGAGTACAGTTTCGGCGCGAAGGACGCGAATGCGATTCGTGCGTTCCTCGCCGGCGTCCGACCGCGCGCTGTGTTGCTCGCCGGCGATGGGTCGTACGATCCGCGCGATTACGTCGGCGGCGCGGCGCTCGATTTGATCCCGGTGCATTTCGTCGAGAGCGCGATGCAGCGCACGCCGTTCGACGCGTGGTACACGGACTTTGACGACGACGGTGTCGCGGACATCGCGATCGGACGACTGCCCGCGCGCGACGCTGCTGAGTTGTCGGCGATGGTCGCGAAGATCATCGCGTACGAGCACGACGTCGCGCCCTCACGCGACGTGGTGTACGTACGCGGCACCGCAGGATTCGCGTCGCATCTCGCAACGCTTGCAACGACCGACATCGACATCGAAGAAGAAGGCGTGGTCGCAGCGCGAGAGAATCTTCTGCAACGCTGGACAACCGGCGCCGGCGTGATCGACTTCAGCGGACACGGCTCGGTCGCGATGTGGGCGACCGGCGGGTTCTTCACGAGCGCGGATGCGCAATCGCTGACGAACGCGCACTTGCCGCTCGTGATCGCGATGACGTGCCTCAACGGCTACTTCCATGATCTCTCGCAGGACAGTCTCGCCGAGGAGCTGGTGCGGAATCCGAGTGGCGGGGCGGCGGCGGTCTGGGCGTTTTCGACGCTCACCGAAACGGCGGGTCAGCTCGACGCAAACCACGCGCTCCTGGCCGCGCTCGCCTCCGGCAAATCCCTCGGCGACGCCACACGCGCCGCGCAGCGCGCCACGGTCGATCCCGACGTGCGCCGCACGCTCATCCTCTTCGGCGATCCGCTGATGAAGATGAACGGCCGCGACGTCCGACGCCGCGCCGTGCGCTGACGTGGCACTCCCGTCGCAGTGTTCGCGGTCATGACCAAGACCCGAATTGTCGACAACAGCGAACGTCCCGCGCGCCCCGAGCCGAACGAAGACGAAGCGATCGAGAAGCCGTCCTCAGTGCGTGAGTCGGCGCAGCAGGGTGAGGTGACGTCGCGCGGCGAGAGTCCGTCGCACGACATCGAGACCGATCGCGTGCGTCGCGACGGCAGAGAGCTCGACCACTAGCCCTTCGCGACTTTGCGCCGGCGTTGATGCAGGCGGTCGATGAGCTTCGTCGCGGTGCGGACCTGCTCGAGGATCTTCTCTTCGAGTCCCGCGCCTTTGATCTTGAAGCTCTTCGCGCGGCGAAAGACCTGGCGTGCGCGTTCTTTCTCGCCGCTTTCGAGCAGGGCCATGCCGAGGTGCATGAGGTTCGTGGCGGTGGGCCCGAGGTCCGCGGACTTCGTCAGGAAATCGACGGCGTTCTTGAAGTCGGAGCGCTTGAAGTAAACCCAGCCGAGTGCGGCGAGCGGGAACTGGCGCAGTTCCTTCGGTGAATAGCGAAGCGCCAGCTGCGCGCTTTCGAGCGCCTCGTCGAGACTCTCTTCCATCTCGGCGAGGTTGTACGCCTTCTCGTAGTACGCGATCGATTTCGCGTAATTCGACGTGTAGTCGCGCAGCATTTCTTCGAGCGCGCGATTGGCTTCCTTGAAATTGCCCTCGGCGCGCAGCGCTTCGACGAGCGTCGTGTACGCGGCGGCCGCGACGACTTCGGCGGGATGCTGTTTGAGAATCCGGCGCGCGACCGTAATCGCCTCGCTGTTCATGTCGAGGTGCGAGCAGAGCAGCGCGTACGGCAACAGGACGTTGACGTTCTCCGGCTCTTCCTGCGCAGCGCGGCGATAGTGATCGATCGCCTCGGTGTAATTGCCTTCGTTGGCCAGCGTCTCGGCCTCGTTCATCACCTGCGCGGCCGGACCTTCGACCGGCACGTGGCCGGAAATGCCCTCGTAAATCTTGACCGCCTGCTGGTACTCCATCTTGTTGGGATTGAGCTCCAGCGCTTCCTGGAAGCATTCGATCGCCTTGCGGTTCCAATTGCGATCGAGATAGCAGAGGCCGAGGTGATAGATCGCTTCCTCGTAATCGGGATCGAGCTTCAATGCGGCCTGGAACGAACGGATCGCGCGCTCCAATTGGCCTTTTTCATAGAAGATCGTGCCGAGAAGAAAGTACGCCTGCGGGATTGCCTCGAGCTGAATCGCTTTCTCGAGGAACTTCTGTGCGCGGAGGAGTTTTCCTTTGCGCGCGTAAATCGCGCCGAGTGAAAAATACGGCAGGAACGATTCCTGAGAAATCTGAATTGCGCGACGCAGCCAGCGCTCCGCGCCTTTGAGATCCTGACGTTCGTGCAACAGCACGCCGTAGAAAACCGCGGCGTCGAAATGATCGGGCTGCACTTCGAGCGTGCGCTCGAGATACGACTTCGCGCGATCGAGATTGCCGTCATTGAAGAACATCTCGCCGAGAAAGAACGAGAGCTCGTAATTGTCACGATCGAGACGGAATGCTTCTTCGAGATGCTTCATCCCGCGATCGGGATCGAAGCCGTCGAACGCCGCCTCGGAATCCTGCACGAGCACGAGAAACCGATCGCGCTTTTCGCCGCGGAACAGCGAGACCATCCGGTCTTTGCGCTCCGTGAAGCGTTGTTTCTTTTCGAGCGCGAGCATCTGCTCGCCCATCTTCGATTCCCACAGCTCGACCACTTCGTCGGACGTGAGGACGTTCTTCTTTTCGAGCAGCTCTTTGACGGAGAGCAGTCCGGTTTGATTGATGAAGATCGCGCGCTCGTGCTTCTGCACGGCCTCGACGAGCGAACGAATCGTTTCCGCGGAGCGCTTCACGATCTCTTCGATCGCGGAGACGCGCTCGAGCAGATGCTCGTCGAGCGACAGATCCTCTTCGTCCTCGTAGTCGTCGAGGTCGTCTTCTTCGAAGGACTGAACGCCCGAGAGCACGAGCAGCTTGTTCTGGCAGCGAAAACAGAATTCGCGCTCGTCGTCGTTGTACGCGCTGCAGGTTTGACAGAGCATGATGGTCAGGCGGATTTAAACAGCGAATGAACCCGCTGTCATCCCGGGCGCGACGAAGGTCGTATCCGCGCTATTTCCGATATTCATAGAAGCCGCGTCCGCTTTTCCGGCCGAGCCAGCCTGCATCCACCATTTTCACCAGCAGCGGACACGGGCGATATTTCGGATCGCCGAAGCCCTGCTCGAGCACGCGCAGGATCGCGAGACACACGTCGAGTCCGATGAAATCGGCAAGTGTGAGCGGACCCATCGGATGATTCATGCCGAGCTTCATCACGCCGTCGATGGCCTCGCGCGTCGCGACGCCTTCGTACAACGTGAAGATCGCCTCGTTGATCATCGGCATCAGCACGCGATTGGAAATGAAGCCGGGATAGTCGTTCACTTCGATCGGCGTCTTGCCCATTCGCTTGGCAAGATCTTCGACTTTCTGCCACGTCTCGTCCGACGTCGCGATGCCGCGAATCACTTCGACGAGCGTCATCACCGGCACGGGATTCATGAAGTGCATGCCGATCACTTTGTCGGGCCGCTTTGTGGCCGCCGCGATTTTGGTGATCGAGATCGACGATGTGTTCGACGCGAGGATGCAATCGGGTCCGGTGACTTTGTCGAGCGCGGCGAAGAGTTGCGTCTTCGCTTCGGTCTTTTCGATGATCGCCTCGATGACGATGTCCGCGTCTTTCGCGTCTTCGACGTTCGTCGTCGTGCGGATGCGACCAACGACGGAGTCGCGCTCTTCGACGGTCATTTTTCCTTTGTCGACGCCACGCTGAAGATTCGCGGTGATGGTGGAAATCGCGCGCTGGAGGAACTCTTCGCTGACGTCCACGAGCAGTACGTCGAAGCCGCTGGCCGCGGCCGCGTGGGCGATTCCGTTGCCCATCGTTCCGCCGCCGATCACGACGATGTTTTTCATTTTGAATCGGCTCCCGAACTCGAAAGTGGCCAGACTCTATATCACTTGACGTAAGATCAATGGCCCTTCGGGCTGTCAGATCCAGCCCTTTGGATGATCGATATGGCGCGCAAATGCTTCATGTGCGGTGGCGAGGTGGTCGACGGCATCCTCTGCGAGAAGTGCGATAAGCCGAGGAAGAAGAGCCGGCCGAATGCGAGCGCGGAGACCCATGAGTCCCACGCTCCTGCGAGTGTTGCGTCGTCGTCACCGCCGCCGGCGCCTGCACCATCCGCGCGTCGCGGCGACTCCGGACGTCACGCCACGGAAGCCGCTGCAGCCGCAGCGATCCTGCCGCAGGAAGATCCGTTTCCGAAGGCGCCGATCCTCCAATTCCCCATCGACTCCGCATCGCCGGCCATCACGAGTGTCGTCAATCTGCTCGTCGCCTCCGGCGTCCCCTCCGTTCTCCTCGGCCCCGATCGCAGTGTGAAGTTCGTCTCCGACGACGCGCGCCGTCTCTTCGACGCGATGCAGTCGGAGCTCTCGACACTCGCCGCGATCGAGTCGCGCGCGGGCATCCGTGTCGGCGATCTCACTGTGCCGACGTCCGCGGGTGTGCGCATCGGAACGCGCAACTTCATCTACACGCTCGTCCCGATGTCGGGTGGCGCGAGTGGCGCGGTGCTCGTGTTCCGTCACGCCGATCCGATGAATGAAGCGCATGCGTCGTTCGTCACGTACGTGCGCGAGACGGTCCTCGGGCCGCTGCGCTCACTGCGCGATTCGATGCAGTCCGCCGCGGCATCGCGCAACGATCACATGCTCGCCGAGCTCAGTGCGACGGTCGAACAAGTGCTGTCGTCGATCGAGCTCGCGCCGGAAGTCGAAGAGCCGGCGTTCACGGTGCGTCCCGTTCCGACGGTGACGGACGTCGTGCGTCGCGTGGCCGAGCGCTTCCGCGCGTACGCCGATCTCAAAGGCATTCGTCTCGACATCGACGTGCAGGATCTCGAAGAGCGTTTCGCGGATCACGAGCAGCTCGCCGATTCGCTCGCGATCATGATGGAGAACGCGCTGCACTACGTTCCCGCCAGCGGCCAGGTCGTCATCGGCGTGCGCTGGATGGAGCACAAGGGCAAGCCGCTGCTGCTCTTCTTCGTGATGGACAACGGACCGGTCGTGCCGGAGGCGCTGCGTCAGGCGATCTTCGAGCCGTCGTTCGTGTGGA
This sequence comes from Thermoanaerobaculia bacterium, assembly GCA_036383875.1. GTDB lineage: Bacteria > Acidobacteriota > Thermoanaerobaculia > Gp7-AA8 > Gp7-AA8 > QHVT01. The sequence goes on along the minus strand of DASVNL010000651.1, from coordinate 11,041 downwards.
ATCCGCAGTCGCCCGATCGCACCGGCCGCGGACTCTTCAAGTGCCGCGAATTTGCGGTCGCGCATGCAGGTTCGGTTTGGGTCGAGTCCAAGACGGGCAAGGCGTGCACGTTCTTCCTGCGCGTTCGTCCCGACGGTATCCGGTAAACCACGATGAAACACTCGCTCCTCGCGCTGCTCCTCGTCCTTTTCAGCGGTACTGCCGCGATCGCCGCGGACCAGTCGAACGCGATCACGCCGGAGACGGTCGTGGAGCGGATGAACATCGAGCGCGCGGAGAACGGACTCGGTCCGCTGAAGATCGATCCGCGACTCGCGAAGGCGGCCGAGGATCGGATGCGCGACATGGAAGAAGGCGGCTGGTGGAGTCACGAGTCGCCGGAGGGTCGCTCGCCGTTCGTGTGGCTTTCCGTGCGCGCGTATGACTACGAGCACGCAGGCGAGAATCTCGCTGCCGGATTCGAGACCGCGTCGTTGCTCATGACGTCATGGATGGAGTCGCCGGGACACCGCGCGAACATCCTCAGCCCGAACTACGACGAGTGCGGCATCGCGATCATCGACGGCTCCACGATCCGTCCCGCGAACGGGAAGTCGATCGTGGTGTTGTTCGGACGCCGGCACTCGGAGCAGTTGCGCGCGTTGGCGAAGTGAGTCGCTAGACGACCTTCACGTCGGGATTCACGTCCGACTTCCAGCGGCTCATTCCGCCGACCATGTTTTTCACGCGCGTGTAGCCGGCCTGCGCCAGAAACTGCCGCGCGTTTTCGCTGCGGCCGCCGGAACGGCAGACCATCACGACGTCGCGATCGCGCGGGATCTCGCCGATGCGGTTCGGGATCTCGGAAAGGCGGATGTGCTTCGCCTGCTCGATGTGGCCGGCGTTCCACTCCTGCGCCTCGCGCACGTCGATGAGCACGATGTCGGCGTTGTTCTCGAGTTGCTGATTCACTTCAGATGGGGTGATGTCGGTGCTTTGCACGGGATTGCAGAACTCCTCGTAGTCGATCAGTCGGGTGACGGCCGCGTGTTCGCTGCAGCGTTTGCGCAGCTTCACGGTGCGGAACGTCATCCGCAGGGCGTCGAAGAGTAGCAGACGTCCGGCCAGCGTCTCGCCGATGCCCGTCACAATCTTGATGACCTCGGTCGCCTGCAACGTGCCGATCACGCCAGGCAACACGCCGAGAACGCCGCCTTCTGCGCACGACGGAACGAGATGCGGTGGCGGCGGCTCGGGTTGCAGACAGCGATAGCACGGACCGTCCGGCGTCGCGAAGACGGAGACCTGTCCGTCGAAGCGATAGATCGAGCCGTAAACGTTTGGGATCCCAAGCAACATGCACGCATCGTTCACGAGATAGCGCGTCGCGAAGTTGTCCGTGCCGTCGAGGATGACGTCGTAGTCGCGCAGAATGTCGAGCGCGTTCGCGGACGTGAGTCGCGCGTCGTGCGTATCGATTCGCGTGTCGGGATTCTGATCGCGCAATCGCTCGCGCGCCGCGTCGAGCTTCGGACGTCCGACGTCGGACGTGCCGTAAAGAATCTGACGATGCAGGTTGGTCGCGTCGACGCGATCGAAGTCGACGAGACCGATGCGGCCGATACCTGCCGCGGCGAGATACAACGCAGCGGGACTTCCGAGTCCGCCCGCGCCGATGATCAGCACCGAGGCGTTGGCGAGTTTCGCCTGGCCTTCGATGCCGATCTCGGGGAGCGTGATCTGGCGGGCGTAGCGCGACATCACGGAAGTAAACGCTGCACGAGCTCCTGAATCTTCTTGCCGTCGACGCGGCCCTTGAAGCGCGCGGTCGCTTCCTTCATCACCTTGCCCATGTCCTTCTTCGACGCCGCGCCGGTCGTCGCGATGATTTCGCGAATGCCCGATTCGAGCTCTTCGTCGGACAGATCAGCGGGCAGGTAGGTCTTGAGCAGATCCATCTCCGCGCGTTCTTTGTCCGCGAGCTCGGTGCGTCCGGCAGTCGTGTACTGCTCGATCGAATCGAGACGCTGCTTCACGGCCTTGCGGATCACGGACATCGTCTCTTCGTCGGTCAGCGGATGTCCGACGTTGATCTGTTCGTTCTTCAGCGCGGACTGCAGCATGCGCAACGTCGAGAGGCGCTCTTTCTCCTGCGCCTTCATGGCTTCGGTCATGTCCTCGCGGACTTTTTCTGCGAGAGTCATTTTGATTCCTCCAATGGTTGGCGGTTGGCAGTTGGCGGTTGGCGGGAGACCGCCGCCCATCCACGACGCGCGTGACCAGAAATAACCGCCAACCGCCAACTGCCAACCGCCAACCGACCGCATGTTATAACTCGCCGCCATGCCGCTGGACGTGCACGCGCTTCTGCGCGAAACAGGCGCTCTGCTCACCGGTCACTTCCGACTCTCCTCGGGATTGCACAGCGAGAACTACGTGCAATGCGCGCGGCTGCTCGAGCATCCGCGCAATGCGAAGGCGATCGGCGAGGCGCTTGGTGCGCAGAGTCGATCGCTCGGTGCGCAGAAGATCGTCGCGCCGGCATTGGGCGGCGTGATCATCGGCTACACCGTGGCCGAGGCGTTGGATGTGCCGTTGGTGTTCACGGAGCGGAAGGAAGGCGCGATGACGTTGCGTCGCGGATTTCGCATCGACGACGGCGAGCGCATCGTGATCGTCGAAGACGTCGTGACGACCGGCAAGTCGACGCGCGAAACCGCGGACGTCATCGCGCAGCATGGCGGAGTCGTCGTGGGATTCGCGTCGATTCTGAATCGCAGCGGCAAGCCGAATCCGTTCGATGCACCGTACGAGGCGCTGCTCGCGCTCAACTTCGAAACGTGGAGTGAGAGCGAGTGCCCGTCGTGTGCGAACGGTGTGGCGCTCGACGCGCCGGGCTCGCGATTCTCGGGATCGCGCTAGTGCTGTGAGACCGCGTTCGCGAGCCGGTAATTCACCGTCAGCTCGTGCACGACTTCGTGCACCTCGCCGTCCTTCACGAACGGCTTGAAGCGCCACTTGCGAATCGCGTTGACCGTGTTGTTGACGAAGATCTCGTGCTGCGGCGGACGCACGACGGTCACTTCGCGAATGCGCCCGTCTTTCCCGATCACGTAACGCACGACGAGGCTGTCCTGCAGTCGCTTCATCTGCGCGAAGAACGGATAGCCCGGCGGATCCTGAAAGACGACGACGTTCTCGAGCTTCGCGTCGCGTTCGACGTAGATCCGGCCGTCATCGGGAGGCTTCGGAGGCGGCGGTTGCGTATCGGTTACAACTCCACCTGTGACCCCTCCGATGACCCCTCCGAGCTCTCCACCTTCGACTCCGCCCTCGACTCCACCCTCCACGCCGGCGGAATCCGGCACCGGCGGAAGGTTCTGTGTGACCTCGGGAATCGCCTCCGGAATGATCGTCGGCGCGACGTTCTCCGGCATCCGCACGGGCTGCACGACACGCACTGCCTGACGCGCAGCGGGCGGTGGTGGTGGAGGGGGTGGCGGAGGCGGCGCATCCGCTACAGAGAAGGTTAAATACTGCGGCGGCGCTTGTCCGGGGAAGGTCACCGCCCAGATGTTCGAGACGACGACGCCCGAGAATGCGAGGGCATGCGCGGCGACCGAGAGAGGGAGAAAGCCGAACGAGCGAAGACGCGATCGGGTGGGCGCTTGCACTCGCGAGGTTTCGAACATTTGGGGTTGGCTCCGAACCGGACGAGTGATGCTAGGGGGAGGATTTGACAGGCGCAACCGGATCGACGGAAGTCCGGAATGACGTTTTTGCGTTCCGCGCGCCCACCGCTCCGCCTCGGATACACTCCGCAGCCGTGACGGCGAAGATCGTGGTTCTCGGGAGCGCGCAGTCGGAGGTCGATCTCGAGCGGGATGGCAATGTCGTGCGCGCTGGCGATCACGCGATCGAGATCGTGGAGATGCGCGCGGACGAGCTGGAGGCGCGCATCGACGGCCGCCTGCATCTGATTCCGTACGTCGTGCAAGGCTCGACGATCAGCTTCGCCTTCGACGGCGAGATTTACTTCGCGGATGTGAGCGACAAAGGCGCGCGCGCCAAAGCGCGGCATCGCGAACACTCCACCGCCGCGCCGATGCCCGGACTCGTGCTGAAAATACTCGTCCGCGCCGGCGACGTTGTCACCAAAGGAACGCCGCTGCTCATCCTCGAGGCGATGAAGATGGAGCACCAGATCCTCGCGCCGCACGACGGCAAGGTCGGCTCGGTGAATTGCACAGAGGGCGAGTTGGTGCAGCCGGGCGTCGACCTGGTGACGATGAGCGCGAGCACGGAAAAGCCAAACCCATGAAGATCCCCGTCGATACCGTCAAACTCGTCGAAGTCGGTCCGCGCGACGGACTGCAGAACGAGAAAGTCACGATCCCCACGCAGGTGAAAATCGACTACATCACCGCGCTTAGCGACGCCGGATTGCGCGTCATCGAAGCGGGTGCGTTCGTCAGTCCGAAATGGGTGCCGCAGATGGCGGACACCGGCGATGTGTATCGCGACATTCCGAAAGATCCGGGCGTCGAGTATCCGGTGCTCGTGCCGAACATGCGCGGGCTCGAGCGCGCCATCGAGGCGGGCGTGAAGTCGATCGCGATCTTCACCGCGTCGTCGGAGACATTCAACAAGCGCAACATCAACATGTCGATCGACGAGAGCTTCGAGAACTACGGCCCGGTCGCGGTGCGTGCGCGCGAAGAAGGGATTCGCGTGCGTGGCTACGTCTCGACTGCGTTCGGCTGTCCGTACGAAGGCGACGTGCCGCCCGAGAAGGTGCTCGAAGTCTCCGCGCGACTCCTCGACATCGGCTGCTACGAAGTCTCCGTCGGCGACACGATCGGCGTCGGGACGCCGATGCAGGTGCAGGGCGTGATCGGCGTGCTGCTGCAGGTGATCCCAGCGTCGAAACTCGCGATGCATTTTCATGACACGCGCGGCACCGCGCTGGCGAACACGCTCGCGGCCCTCGAGATGGGCATCGCGACGTTCGACGCGTCGTCGGGCGGACTCGGCGGATGTCCGTACGCGCCGGGTGCGTCGGGCAACCTTGCGACCGAGGACATCGTGTACATGCTCGATTCGATGGGCATCGAGACCGGCGTCGATCTCAAGCGTCTCGTCCAGGCCTCGGCGATCATCGCGCCGTATCTCGATCATCCGCTGCCCGGCCGCTATCTGCAGGCGTGCACCAAAGGCACGATGCCGTTCGCGACGCAGAGCGTTGCCGTGCAATGAGCGAGTCGATCGTTCGCGGCACGTGGCGCGATGGCTGGTACGTCGTCCCCTATCAGGTCATCTTCCGCGACGTCGACGCGTTCGGCCACGTCAACAACGCCGTCTACTTCACCTACTTCGAGTGGGCGCGAACTCTGCTGTGGTTCGAGATCAACGGCTTCGGCGGACCGACCGACATCGGCTTCATCGTCGCGCATGCGGAGTGCGACTTCCGCAAGCAGATCGGACTCGAGTCGATCGAGATCTGCATTCGGGTCGGCCAGCTTCGCAACACGTCGTTCGACACGGACTACGAGATCCGCAGAAACGGCGGCGCTGAAATCGCCGCGACCGGCAAGGTCACGGTGGTGTTGTTCGACTGGACGACGAATGCGAAGAAGCCGATTGACGACGAGCTGCGAAAGAAGATCGAGCGCGCGTCGCTCGATCAGAATTAGTTGGTAAGATTACGCGCCTCCTGTGATTACCGGCTTCAACACGGACATCAAGCACAACGAGAAGGTCTACCACGTCCAGACCGAGGACAAAGGTGTCGGCAATCCGTACATCGAGTCTCTGGTCTACGTCGGTGGCGAGATTCTCGCGTCGAAAAAAACGTCGTACGCGGAGCAGTTGAACGCGGGCGGGATCGACGAGAAGTGGATCGGCGGGCTGATGGAGCAGCAGCACCGCACGATGATCGCCGCGATCAAGCGCGGCCGCTTCGATGCGCCGGCCGAGGTCACGAAGACCACTACGCCGCGTCCAGAGGTCGCGGAGAGTGGCGTCGTCTTCGGCGGTGAAGGCGTTCCCGCGACGACGCGCTCGGCACCGATCGAAGTCGACGAAGAGAAGACGCTCGATCAGGTCATCATCGATTACCTGGCCTCCGAGGCGGAGAGCGAGCATCTCGAGCTCTCGCTGATGAGCCAGACCGACTTCTTCGCCGGCGCGCCGCTCGAGTTGCGCGTCGCCGCGCGCAAGAGCCTCTCGCAGTCGCCGATCGCGGCCGCGGCCATCGAGGTCAAAGTCATCTCGACCGTCGAGCCGCCGCGCGTCATCTTCCGTGGCAAGACCGCGGCAGACGGTACGGCCATGGTCCGCTGCAACATCCCGGCGTTTCGCGACGGCACCGCCGCCGTGATCATCTCGGCGCAAAGCCCGATCGGCAACGACGAGGTGAAGCAACTCGTGAAGCGAAAAAAGTAAAGTTGACGTAGCGCGGGCTTCCAGCCCGCCGGACCGCCGCCTTCCAGGCGGCCGGCAGGATGCCGGCGATCGGCCGGCTGGAAGCCGGCGCTACGCTGGCAGCCTTCTTTCATAGCGCACCATCGTGTTCCGCTCGAAGTCCGCACGCGCCCTTGCCTTGCTCGCCGGCATGACCGGTGTGGTTTACCTCATGGTCAGTCTCTTCCTGCCCTCCTCGCGCAGGATGATTCTCGGCGTCGACAAGCGCACCGGCCGCGTCCGACTCGTGCAGAACCGCGTGACCTTCCTCCCGCCGCACCAGTTCTATCGCCTCAACTTCGAAAAACGTGAAGGCCTCGCGCAGCGCGATGGCCTCGTGCGCATCCTCTCGAAAGAGCGCGTGCCGGTGACGATCACCTACCGCCTGCGCTTCAGCGTCCCGGGCGGACAACTCCCCGACTCGCGCGGCCTCGTGCGTGAAGGCTTCAACACCTGGATCCGCTCGCGCGTCGCAGAGGCCGTGTCTGCAGTCACGCAACAGGTGCCGATCGAAGAGCTCCTCTCGCCGACCTCGCAGTTCGCGCGGCGTCGCGACGATCTGCGTCAGGTCGTCTCGCAACATCTCGCGCAGAGCGGCCTGCAGGTGAAGGCGTTCGAGATCGCGCGCATCGAGCCCGATCGCGAAGCGCTCCTCGAATACAAACGCGCCGAACTGCGTCGCGGCGCACGCGGCGTCGCGGGGCGGGTCGCGGTGTTTGCGATCGACGGCGCCGATTGGGAACTGATCTCCGAGCTCTCGTCGGATGGACGTCTTCCGAACATTCGCGCACTCGCGCAGGGCGGAACGACTGCGTCGCTGCAGACCATTCAGCCCACGGTCTCGCCGCTGCTCTGGACGACCGTCGCGACGGGACTGCCGCCGGATCGTCATGGCGTCATCGACTTCGTCGATCGCACGAGCAATCGTCCCGTCGACGCGCTCACGCGTCGCACGCCGGCGGTTTGGGAAATCGCGGAAGCGTTCGGACGTCAGGCGGAAGTCGTGAACTGGTGGGCTGCGTGGCCCGCGACCGAAGAAGGCGCGGTGACGTACGACGCGCCGGTCACGCTGATGAGCAACGCCGTCTCCCCCGCGCAACTCGAGCCGCGACTGCGCCAGTTCACCGTGCCGGTCGAGAGTCTCGGCTACGCGCAGGTCGGACGTTTTCTCAACATCAGCGCGAAGGAGTACGACGACGCGGTGCGCAGCGGCAACTCGTCCGATCCGGTGAACGTGTTTCGCAACGTGCTCGCGAAAACATGGACCGATCATCGCGTCGCGCTGAACCTCTATCAACAACAGGCGCCGCTGCTGACGATGGTTTCATTCGAAGGCACGGACGCGGTCAATCACCTCTTCGCGCCGTATCACCCGCCGTATCGCGAAGGGATCCCGCAGGATCAGTTCCGCAAGTACTGGCCGACGGTCGCGAACTACTACTCCGAGATCGATCGTCTCATCGGCGAGTGGATGAAGGTGCTGAGCGAAGACACGACGGTGATCATCGTCTCCGCGCACGGATTCCGCTGGGGCAAGAATCGTCCGCGCATGCAGCCGATCGGACGCAGCGCGCTCTCCGACCATCGCAATCCCGGCGTGTTCGTCGCGTACGGCAATCACGTCGCGGCGTCGCGCGGCAGTCACACGATCTCGATCTACGACATCACGCCGATCGTGCTCTCCGTCCTCGGGCTGCCGAAGTCGACGGAGATGCCCGGCAGTCACCCGGACTGGATCTTCAAGGACCTGCAGCCGGTGACGTCGGTGCGCGTGATCAGCTACGACGAATTCTTCAGCGGACGTCCGCGCGGCGGCTCGCGCAGCATCGATCCCGACCGCTACACGAAAGAGCTGCAGGCCACCGGACATCTCTTCGATCCGTCGCGCATGCAGCCGGTGTTCGACGACGAAGATGGTCCCGTGCAAACCGCGTCCGCGCCGCTCGCGCCCGCGCAGTGGGGCTCGTACGCCTGGTACAACAATCAAGGCATCGAGCTGCGCAAGCAGAACAAGTTCAAGGAAGCGGTCGAGGCGTTCCAGAAGGCGATCGATCTGAATCCGTCGCGGCCGACGCCGTACCTCAACATGGCCATGACGCTCTTCGATCGTCAGCAGTACTCGGCGGCGGATGAAGTGTTCGTGATGGCCGTCGCGCGCGGACTGCCCGATGCGGAGCGCTGGTTCTGCGACTTCGCCGCGCTCTATCGCTCGCGCAACATGACGTCGCGCGCGATCTCGCTGCTCTACAAAGGCAAGCAGATCTTTCCGCAGTCGCCGCTCATCGCCGCGAACCTCGGCTCCGCGCTCGCGCAAGTCGACCGCTACAGCGAAGGTCTTCCCGAGCTCGAACGGGCCCTCGGACTGCAACCGTCGTCGACGCTTGCGCTCAACAACCTCGGCACGTACTACGCGAAGAAGCAGGACTTCGGCCGCGCGCTCGACTTCTGGAATCGCTCGCTGACGATCGATCCGCGGCAGCCGCAGATTCGCAGTGCGACCGAGGCGGCGCGAACGCATCTGTAGAGCGTGCTACACTGTTTCTTGTTGAGACATAGTCTCAAAAAGAACAGATGGCACAATCAGTCGACCGTGAGATCAAACGCTTCCAGGACTTCCTGCAGCAGCAGGGACTGAAGCTCACTGCCGAGCGCACGGCTCTCGTGCGCCACATCTTCGCGACCCACTATCACTTCGAGGCGGACGAGCTGCTCTTCAAGATGAAAGAGCAGAACGTGAAGATCTCGCGGGCGACGGTGTATCGCACGCTCGAGCTGCTCGTGAAGTCCGGCATGGTCCGCCGCGTTCACCTCGGCGAAGACCACTATCACTACGAGCACGTCAGCGGAAACTCGCACCACGATCATCTGATCTGCACGACCTGCAGCAACGTCATCGAGTTTCACGACGAGCTGCTCGAGCAGCGTCAGATCGAGATCTGCGAGCGCAAGAAGTTCACGCCCACCTTTCACAACCTGCAGATCCTCGGGATCTGCGACGCCTGCCGCCGTCGCGGCGAAACGCCCGATGCGCCCGATCGCATTCGGATGATTCAGCAGACGAGGCTACGAAAGTGACTCGATGATCCAGGCCCTGGTCATTGTTTTTCGCGAAGGATTCGAAGCCTTTCTCGCCGTGGCGATCATCGTCGCGTATCTGCGCAAGACGAATCGCGACTGGCTGCGTCCCGCCGTGTGGTGGGGCATCGCCGTGTCCGTCATCGCCAGCGCGGCTCTCGGCTGGTGGCTGAAGACGAACAGCGCGCATCAGCCGCTCTACGAAGGCGTGCTCGCACTCGTCGCCGCGGTGCTCGTGATCACGTTCGTCATTCACGTGTGGCGCATCGCGCCGCGCATGAAACAGACCGTCGAGTCGCGACTCGAAACGCACGCCGCGAAAGGCTCGACCACGCTGGCGTGGCTCGGCGTCTTCGGATTCACGACGCTGATGATCACGCGCGAGGGGATGGAAACCGCGCTGATGCTCATCCAGGTGCAGTCGTCGCAATTCGCGCTCGGCGTCGCCCTCGGACTCGCCGGCGCCGCTGCAATGTCGTGGGCGTGGGCGCACTTCGGACATCGCATCAACATGAAGCGCTTCTTCCAGGTCACAGGCCTGTTCCTGTTGATGTTCGCCGTGCAGATCTTCTTCTACGCGATCCACGAGTTCTCGGAGGCGGAGATCCTCCCGAACAGCGCCGCGATTCACGAAGCGACGGAGCCGTACTCCGCGGACGGCCGCTACAGCCTGCACGTGCTCGTCGCGATGCTCGCGGTGTGCGCGGTGTTCCTCGCGGTGACGTCGTGGAAAGACCGTCGGCTGAGCGTTGCCGAGGTGTCATCCCGCGCTTGAGCACGGGATGACACTTACGACTTGATGTGCGCGATCAGTCGCTGCAAACGATGCAGCGACTTTTCTTTTCCGAGCACCACCGCGACGTCGAAGATCGGAGGCGATGCGCCGCGACCGGTCAGCGCGAGTCGCAGCGGATGAATCAACTTCCCCGCCGACATCGCGCGTGACTCCGCAAGCGCGCGCAACGCGGCCTCGCTCGTCGTAACGTCGAACGGCTCGGTGCTCGCGAGCACGTCGTGCAACTCCTCGAGTCGCGCCGCGAGGTCCTCGCCTTTGAGATGTTTCTTCGCGACTTCGGGGTCGTACTCGATCGCTTCGTCTTCGATGAGATACGGCTCGAGCTGCGTCGCGACTTCTACGAGCGTGCGTCCGCGGCCTTTACTCAGCTCGATCGCCGCGCGCATTTCTTCAAGCGGTCGTACGCGTTCGCCGAGGAACGGGACGAGGTGCGGATAGATCTCGTCGGCGGACATGCGCATCAGATACTGGCCGTTCATCCAGAGCAGCTTCTCGGGGTCGAAGACCGCCGGCGCTTTGTTGACGTCGGAGAGATCGAAGATCTGCGCTGCTTCGTCGTTGCCGAGGATCTCTCGCTCGTCGCCGGGGTTCCAGCCGAGGAGCGTGAGGAAGTTGAACAGTGCCTGCGGCACGATCCCCATGTCGCGATACTCCTCGGCCGACGTCGCGCCCGTGCGCTTCGAAAGGCGCTTGCGATCGCTGCCGAGAATCAGCGGGAGATGTGCGAAC
>DASVNL010000650.1:0-11675 GCA_036383875.1 Thermoanaerobaculia bacterium | reverse complement strand
CGTTCGCGCGAGCGAGCTCGCTGAAGAGGAACAGCGTCTCGGAGAGCATCGGGTCGCGATCGGTGTAGTCGTCGCGGAAGCGGGTTTCGAGGAGCTCGACGTTGTCGCGATACAAGCGCAGCGCACCTTCGCGATCGCCGGCGCGCAGCAGGATGTACGCGAGTCCGAGAGCCTGGAACTCCTGGATCTGTGGATGCTGCGCGATCTGCAGTTCCATCAGCGAGCGTGCTTCATCGAGATCGCGGCCGAGGTGCGCGAGCGAGAGGGCGATGCCTTCGCGCGCGGATGGGTCGGTGGACTCGCGATAGAACGGGATCGCCTCTTCGAATTTGCCGAGGAGCTTCAGTGCTTCGGCGCGATGAAAGTTGTCATTCATGCGCGCGGCTTCCATCACCGCGTCTTCGTAGCGTTGCTGCTGGATGAGTTGCTGCGCGCTCGTGATCGGGCGCTGCGAAAGCATGTAGGCAACGAGCCAGCCGATCGATGCAATGGCGACGAGGAGAACCCAGAACCACAAACTCATTGCGTCGATTGTGTGGGACGCACGGGTCCTATGGCTACTGGGCGCGCCGCGGGCGGAAGCTTCGCCGCGGCCTCCTGCGCCTTCGCCAGCGCCTCGGCCTGCTGCGCCGCGATCACTTCCGGCGGCGTGGTCGCGCCCTTTTCGACGATGAACGTGCGCATCGTCTGGGGGCGGCCTTCGTACTGGAAGTCGAGCTCGGGCATCGGCTGCGGCGTCGTCTCATCGGGCTTGCTGCCGACGTCCGTGACTTCGGAGAGCGGCACGGCCGGCGATGCGGTGACGTCGGAGTTGTTGCGACGCGTGACGAATGCGTGCAGCGCGGCGAGGAGCAGGAATCCGACGATCGCGGACACGGTGACGACGACGCCCTGGCGCTGCCGGGCGTACTCCATCACGTTCTGCGAAGTCGTCGTCTCCTTCGGACGAAAGACCTCCTGCATGATCGCCTGCGTGTCGAGGCGCTCGCCGCTGGTCGGGTTCGCGCCGCAATACGGACAGAGCTTCGCCGAGGCGTCGATGGCGCGGGAGCATGCGGCGCAGACGGCCTGACTCATCATTTGAAGTTTATCGTCACGCTGTAAGGCGCGGCGACCGGCTCGCCGTTCTCCGTTGCCGGTTTGAAACGCCACCGCTGCACCGCCGCGATGAGCGCCGCGGTGTTCCCGTTGCTGAGCGGCTGATCGACGCTCACGCGTTGCACTTCACCGTCCGCGCCGATCATCAACGTCAGCTTCGCCGTGCCGCGTGCACGGATCGACGGCAGCGGCTGCGACGTCGCGACGGGACGCGTGCGGATCATCTGGCGCGCCGGTGCGCGATCCGAAAGACCTGCGTTCTGCGACGGCGCGGGCGTGCTGGCCGGCGTCACGGGACGAACCGGTTGCGGACGACGCGGTGCCTGCGCGTACGCGGGGCCGGTCAGCGAGCGCGGATCGACGAGCGCGGCCATGCGCTCCTTCTCCGCCTTCGCGCGCTTGGCCATCTCCGAGTATTCGACTGCGGACACCGCGGTGGCGTCGGTGCGGTCGTACTCGCTCGGCAGGCCGTTCGGGTTCGTGCTCGTCGGCGATGCCGCCGGCGGCGCGCTGGTGATCGGCTGTTCGATGCCGCCGGCGCCCGCGGGAACGAGCGGCGTGTTTGCGCGTCGCGGTTTCTGCTCCCGCGCTTCCGCGTTGTGTTCCGCGGCCTGCTCTTCCAGCGTTTCCGGCGCGCGCGTCGGCGCGCCGTCGCTGTTGATCACCATGCCGATGCCGAACGACGCGACGAGCAACATCGCACCGCCGCCGAGCATGAGGATTTTCTTCTTCAGCCCACCCTCTTCAGGCGGCACGTACGACGCGCCCGGCGAGGGCGGCAGCGCGTCCGCGGACGGCGGCACTGCGCTCTGGTCCCAATTGCAAAACGGGCAGATCGTGGCCCACTCGTCGATCGCGCGCCCGCATTTCCTACAGGCTTTTGAATCACTCATTGCCGCGCTTTGGTGCAACCGACGTACCGCTTCGCAGCGTGACGCCCTCATCCGTGAGGAAGAAGTCGGTCAGCGCGACGTTGCGCGCGAGCACCGAGCTCGACTTTCGCGTGAACGAATAGAGCGTGCGGCTGCTCGTGTCGTAGGCGATCCAGTGCTTTCCGCGGATCCACACGCGATCGACGCCGGTCGGAAATTGCGACGAGCGATTGCCGAACAATCCGAGTCCGAGAAAGCCGCGCAGGAATCCGCGCGCGACGGCCTTCGCGGTCGACTGCGTGTCTTCCGTGAGCCAGACACGTTTCGCGGACGGATCGGCGACCGCGAGGATGCGCGCGGTTAGTGCGGTGCCGCCGCCCGCGACGGCGATGTCGACCGGCACCGCGCCGACGCTCACTTCGCCGCGCACTTTCATCGTGCGCAGATCGACGACGCGGATGCGCGCCTCCCGCGGATAGACGAGGTACGCCGACGTGCCCGCGATTTCGAGATCGGACGCGAATCGCGGGATCGACGCGCGACGCGTGACGCGATCGCGCGAGATTTCTTCGAGCACGCCGCCTGTGCGCGAGTAGACGTACAACTTTCCCTCCGACGTCGCGACGAACGCCGGGTCCTGCGCGACCTCGATGCCCGGGCCGCCGATGCGTTGCAGCACGCGTGCGTCGCGTGCGAGCACGTAGAGCTCGTCGCCGAGGAATGCGTACGCGACGGGCGTCGACGCGGTCGAGTGTCGCGTGCTCGTGCGCTTCACGGTGTCGAAGACTTCGGCTGTGTCGTTGAGCGCGTCGAGCGTGACGACGCGTTCTGCGCGCGCGGTACATGCGATCACGAGTGCGAGCAACAGGCGCTTCATGGCGACGGCTCCACGCGTACGGGCTCGAGCAGCAGCACGTCGCGCTCGGCGTCGCGGGTGACGCCGAGGATGCGATAGGTGAGGCGCGACTTCGCTTCGAAGGTTCCGGCGAATGTGGTTGGCTGGCTGAAGCGAAACGCGACGCCGTCGATCGCGCCGGACGCGAACGTCGCACCCGCTTCGCCGTCGAACGTCACGTCGCTGGTGAACGTCGTCTCGTCGAGCGTGACGCGTTGTTCGGGCGTGAGTCGCTCGAATGCGTCGAGCAGCGCGCGCAGCTCGCTTGCCGTCGGAGTCGCGGACGGCAACGCGATCGACTTCGCGCTTTCCGCTTCGCGTCGCAACGCGCGCAACGTTTCGTTCTGCGGGAACTTCGCGAGCAATGCGTCGAGTGTTTCGCGCGCGGCGCGTGTGTTGCCGCGCTCGAGTTGCTGCAGCGCGCGCTGCATCGGCGTCCCTCCGGACGTGCGTGGATGCGTGCGGACGTACGTGCGGTATTCGCGAATGAGTGGTAGCGAGAACGGATTCGCCTCGAACGCGTCGATGTACAAACGCTCGCGCGTCGCGTCGGACGGTGCGAGTCGCGCGAGTGCCGCGATCGCGGTGACGTCGTCGCTGCGACCTTCGAGCACGCGCTCGTATTGCGTGCGCGCCTTCGTCGTGTCGCCCTGCTTTTCGTACAGCGCGGCCAGTCGCAGTTGCGCGCGATTGAGGAGCGACACGTACGCCGCGACGTCCCCGCGCGCCGAGCTGTAAACCTCGAACACCTCGGCGTTCGCAGCCTCGCGTTGCAACGTCGCGAAGTCGCTCGATCGCAGCGACTCGGTGATCGTCACGAGCAGCGACTGTGCTTCGCGTTCTTCGCCCGCTTCGAGCAGCGACGTCGCGAGTGCGTGTTTGTAGACCGCGACGTCGAGCTTCTTCGCGGGATCGACGACGGCGACGGCGTTACGCGCGGCGCTCACGGCTTTCTGCGGCTTGCCGAGGAGTCGCATCGCGGAGGCGTAGAGACTCCAGGTTTCGGGATCGTCGCTCGCGTAGCGCAGTGCTTCCTCGAGCATCTTCATCGCATCCGCGGGGCGATCGAGTTTCGCGTACGCGAGTCCGGCGTACGACGTCGCGATCGCGTAGCGCGTGAGGTTCGAGTCGACGCGCGCGTCGCGACGTTCGTTCTGCGCGAGGTCGAGCGCTTTGGCGTACTCGGCGTGGGCGATCGAGATTTCGTTGCGCGCAACGCGGACGTCGCCGAGGTTGAGACGGCCGGAGAGCTGGGCCTCGAAGCCGCGCGAGGTTGCGAGCTGCTTTTCCATCTGCGCGAGCTCGAAGTCGCTGGCGATGCGGGATGTCTGCGCGAACATGGGCATCGCGAGGAACAGTGCGATCGCGAGGCGTTTCATCGCGCGAAGTACCCCTTGCGCGCGTTCACGATCGTCACGCCGCGTCGCGACGCGTTCACGTCGATCGTGCGCCAGCCGCGCTTCGTGCCGTGGCTCTGATAGATGACGAGGTAGCGGCTGTTGATGTCGGCGAGGACGCGGGCGAGCGTCTCGCGGATCGTGTCGCGCGACGCGGAGACGATGCTGCCGCCGGTGTTCTGCGACGCGCGATCGAGGAACTTCGTGTGCGAGCTGCCGAGAACGATCGCGCTGACGATCGTGCGAGTGCCGCTGATCTCGCGTAGCGCTTGTTCATCGGAGAGCTGGCTGTTGCGATCGCCGCCGTCGGTGATGACGATCGCGTACGTGCGCTCGTCCGACGCGACCGACGCGAGCGCGTCGCGCAGAGACGTACCGCCCGACGGTGCGAGGTCGGTGACGATGGTTTGTCCGTTCGCGATCGGCCGTGCTTTCGCCACGTTGTGGTTGAAGAGCACGAGCGAGGCCGTGTCGCCGTCGCGCAGTTGGCGCAGCTCGTTTTCGATTGCCTTGAGCGCCGCGGCGAGCTTTCCGTCGTTCATGCTCAGCGAGCGGTCGACGATGAACGCAAAATGCGCGGGCGGCCGCTCGCGTTTGACGTCGCGGATGGTCTGCGCGACGCCGTTCTCGGTGATGCGCAGGTCGCCGGCTTTCAGCGCCGACGTCGAACGCACGCGCACCGCCACTTCGACGAGGTCGACGTCGAGCGTTTCGTTCGCGGTGAGGGCGGCTGTCGTGACGCTCGCGCTCTCGACGGTCTTGTAGCCGTTCGACGAGACTTTCGCGGTGATCGTGCGCGCGGTGAGCGACGTGCCGAAGTCGAAGACGACGCGGTACGGCGCAGTCCGCGCGACTCCTGCGAGCACGCCGTCGACGTAAAAGTCGACGCGGTTGACGCTCGCGGCGTCGGTGGTGATCTCGAGGAGTTGTGTGCCGATGGCCTGCGATCCGGGCAGCGGCGAGACGAAGGTCACACCGGCCGATGCGCTGGCGGCGATGAAGATCGCGACGAGACTGCCGAGGAGTCGATGCACGGGGATGGCAACTCATCGCGTCTCGTAAGTTATTTCGATTCTAGAGTTTGCCATCAGAAGCGGACGTGATCGTCCGCTCGCGATGACGCCGAAGCGTATACTTCGGGACATCCCATGAACCCCCCACGGCCCGTGGCGCGGTACGGTATCGAGATCTGTGATCGGTGCGCCGATTGCCGGTGGCGCGGGGACAGTTTTTTCTGTCAGTTCGACGCGAAAATCCTGGAGGCGTTCAACGCGATCACGTATGCGAACGTGTATCCGTCGAACACGCTGCTGTACGCCGAGGGGGAGACGCCGCGCGGGCTGTTCATCCTGTGTGAGGGATCGGCGAAGCTGACGATTTCGTCCGGCACCGGCAAGACGCTCATCGTCCGCATGGTCCAACCCGGCGACGCCCTCGGCCTGCCGAACGTCCTCAAGGGCACCGCGTACAAAACCAGCGCGGAGACCACGGCGCACTCGCAGCTCAAGTTCGTGCGTCGCGACGACTTCCTGCGATTCGCCGAAGAGCATCGAGCGGTGTCGTTCAACATCGCGCGGCAGCTCGTCGACGATTGCGAGTCCGACGCGGATCAGATTCGCGCCCTCGGTTTGACGAACACGGCGGCCGAGCGACTCGCGCAGTTGCTCCTCGCGTGGTGCGACGAATCGGGCAGTCCGTCCGCGAGCGGATTGCGCATCCCGGTGCCGATGACGCACGAGGAGATCTCGCAG
Organism: Thermoanaerobaculia bacterium; assembly: GCA_036383875.1. Lineage (GTDB taxonomy): Bacteria > Acidobacteriota > Thermoanaerobaculia > Gp7-AA8 > Gp7-AA8 > QHVT01. Next base: position 5,662 of record DASVNL010000650.1, on the reverse strand, counting down.
ATGATCGGGACGTCGCGCGAAACGGTGACGCGTCTGCTGAAGAGCTTCCGCGAGAAGAAGCTGATCTCCGTGCGACGCGCGTCGATGACGGTGCTCAACAAGTCCGAGCTCGAAGACTTGTTGCTCTCGTGAATAACTGCCGGCCTCCCGTGTGACGTTCGTCACAAAGCGCACCACTCACGATGACCGTTCGCCCAGGCCATTTGTCCTGTGCGCAATTCCCCTCGGAACGCAGATTGGCGCCACGAGGAGATAGCCATGAACGCAATGATCAGCAGCAATCGGGTCTCGAAACTGTTTGGTGCGGCGCTGCTCAGCGCCGCGATTGTGACCAGCCTCACAGCGCAGTCCGCGCTCGAACGCCACAACCCGTACACCGTCGACGGCATGCAGCTCCGCACGAACCTCATCACGCCGGGGCTGCCGGTGCAGGCGCAGGAGTACAACACCACGTTGTCGTCGACCGTCATTCCGACGCTCTTCCAGGAGATCGTCCCGTGCCGGTTCATCAGCACACTGGCCGATGATCGCTATCCGCAGCCGTGGGGCGGCGGCGCGTTCCAGCCGAACGAGCGCCGCACGTACAAGCCGACGGGATCGCTCGTCGACGGCGCGTTCACGAATCCCTGCTCCGAGCGCATCCCGACGAACGCCGTCGCGGTCTCGATGCGCATCACGTCGCGTGGTCCGCTCGGCGCGGGCATCCTCTGGCTCGCCGGCGGCGACGTCACGGCATTCGGCGCACAGCCGGCGCTGCCGTTCGTGCAGCAGCTCGATGCGATGGATGAGGCGAATGTGTTGCTCGTCGACCATCGCTTCGGCCTGATGGCGTCGGACTCGGCGACGGACCTGACGGTGGACATCATCGGATTCTTCATCGCCGATCCGAACGCTCGCGGCGAGAAGGGTGATCGCGGCGAGACCGGTGCGCGCGGCGAGAAGGGCGAGAAGGGTGATGACGGCGTCGCGGGTGCGGTCGGTGCGAAGGGCGACAAAGGCGACAAGGGGGATGACGGCGTCACCGGCGCAGTCGGTGCGAAGGGCGACAAGGGCGATAAGGGTGACGACGGCGTCGCCGGCGCGGTCGGTGCGAAGGGTGACAAGGGCGACAAGGGTGATGCCGGCGCGGTCGGTGCGAAGGGTGACAAGGGCGACAAGGGTGATGCCGGCGCAGTCGGAGCGAAGGGTGACAAAGGCGATGACGGCGTCGCCGGCGCGGTCGGCGCGAAGGGTGACAAAGGCGACAAGGGTGAGGCAGGTGCGACGGGTGCAATCGGCGCGAAGGGCGACAAAGGCGATAAGGGTGATGCGGGTGCGACGGGTGCCACCGGCGCGAAGGGCGACAAGGGTGACAAGGGTGACAAAGGCGACAAGGGCGACCAGGGACCTCCGGGCTCGACCCCCGCGTTCATCAGCGCCTCCGGCGTCTACATCTTCCCTCCGGGCGGCCGTCTGTCCATCAACGACTCCAACGTGAAGACCAACAGCTTCATCATCCCGGTCTACACGGAGATCTCGAACGGCAACGCGCTCGGCATCGAGTCGGTGCGCAACGGCAGCTTCGTCGCGACGGGCAGCCCGAACAAACCGTTCAAGTACCTCGTCGTGACTCCGAACTAAAATCGGGCGCGACGTGCGCGGCCGGGGAGCATCCGCTCCTCGGCCTTTTTCTTTTCTATAGAATCGCGCACCCGATGCCTATCGACGCGCTCGCACTCGCGAGGAAGCTTCTCGACGTCCCGTCCCCCACCGACAGCGAGCAGGCCATCGGCGAGCTGCTCGAGCACGAGCTGACGCAGCTCGGATTCGCCACGCGACGCCACGACGTCACCGCATCGCGCTTCAATCTCTACGCGAGCGCTGGCGGACGTCCGCGCGTCGTGCTGAACACGCACATCGACACGGTGCCGCCGTGGTTCGCGCCGTACGAAGACGAGACGCATCTCTACGGACGCGGCGCGTGCGACACGAAGGGCATCATCGCCGCGATGATCGCCGCGGGCGAGCGGCTGAAAGCGCGCGGCATCGAGGACTTCGCGTTTCTTCTCGTCGTCGGCGAAGAGACGGACTCGATCGGCGCGAAGGAAGCGAACATCGCATTCGCCGACCTCGGCTCCGAATACTGCGTCGTCGGCGAGCCGACGGAATCGAAGTTCGCGCGCGCGTCGAAAGGCGCGCTGACCTGTTTCCTCCGCTTCGAAGGCGTCGCCGCCCACTCCGCCTATCCGCACCTCGGCGACAGCGCGATCAACAAAATGGTCGCGGCGATCGCAGAGATCAACGCCACCGACTGGGGCTCGCACGAAGTTCTCGGCAAGACGACGGTCAACGTCGGCGTCGTGCGCGGCGGGCAGCGTCCGAACATCATCGCGGCGGAAGCGGAGTGCGAGTTGATCTTTCGCCTGGCGACGCCACTCGAGGAGACGCAGCAGCGCCTCGCGACCCTGATCGCGGAGCACGGCGGCACGATCACGCTCGCGCGTGGCAATCCGCCGCAGTTCATGATCGTGCCGGAAGGGCAGCCGTCCGAAGTCGTGTCGTTCAACACCGATGTGCCGTGGCTCGGGAATCTCGGGAAGCCGCTGTTGTTCGGGCCGGGATCGATCCTCGACGCGCACGGCGCGCGCGAACGGATCGCCAAGCACGACCTCCTCGCCGCGATCGACACGTACGAGGCGATGGTGATCGCGCTGCTCGAAGGACGAGTCACTTAGAAACGTATGGACATCTATCTGATTGCGGCGGTGCGCACACCGATCGGCAAATTCGGCGGCGGCCTCGCATCCCTCACCGCACCACAACTCGGCACCGCCAGCGCGAAAGCGACACTCGAGCGCAGCGGCATCGATCCACGCAGCATCGACGAAGTGATCTTCGGCAACGCGCGACAGGCCGGCGTCGGACCGAACGCCGCGCGGCAGATCGCGATCCGCAGCGGCCTGCATCACGAAACGCCGGCGTACACGATCAACCAGGCGTGCGGCTCCGGCCTGCGCGCGATCATCAACGCCGCGGATCAGATCCAACTTGGCAACGCGGACGTGATCCTCGCGGGCGGCGCGGAGTCGATGTCGAACACGCCGTACCTTTTGCCGCGTGCGCGCTGGGGCTATCGCATGGGCAACGACGAAGTCGTCGACGGCATGACGCGCGACGGATTCTTCTGCCCGCTCGCCGACGAGATGATGGGCTCGACCGCGGAGACGCTCGCCGAGCAGTACGGCATCTCGCGCGACGAACAGGATCGCTACGCGGTCGCGTCGCAGCAGAAAGCGGGATGCGCGTACGACGAGAATCGCTTCGCCGGTGAGATCGTGCCGGTGACCGTCGAAGGTCGCAAAGGCAACGTCGTCATCGACAAAGACGAACATCCGCGCTTCGACGTCGACCTCGGCAGCATGGCGAAGTTGCCGCCCGTCTTTCGCAAGAACGGCAGCGTGCACGCCGGCAACTCGTCGGGCGTCACGGACGGCGCGTCGAGCATGCTCGTCGCGAGCGAAGCCGCCGTGCGCAAACACGGACTCACGCCGATGGCGCGCATCGTCGGATACGCGCAGGCCGGCGTCGATCCGAAGGTCATGGGACTCGGACCCGTGCCCGCGACGCGCAAGCTGCTCGAGAAGACGAACACGAAGCTCGACGACGTCGACCTCATCGAACTGAACGAGGCGTTCGCGGCACAGGTGATCGCTTGCGATCGCGAGCTGCACCTCGATCCCGCAAAGCTCAACGTCCACGGCGGCGCGATTTCGCTGGGCCATCCGATCGGCGCGACGGGCGCGCGCATCACGACGACGCTGCTGCACGCGCTGCAGTCGCGCGACAAGAAGCTCGGCCTCGCGACGCTCTGCATCAGCGGCGGCATGGGTCTCAGCCTGTTGGTGGAGCGCGCATGATCTTCACTGACTCGCATTGCCACCTCACGATGTCGAACGCCGAAGCCAATCTCGCGGCTGCGCGCGCGGCGGGGGTGAAAGGGTTCGTCATTCCGGCGACGAAGCTCGAAGACGCGCCGCACGCTGTCGCGATCGCGCAAAAGCACGATGACTGCTGGGCCGCCGTCGGCTTTCATCCGCACGACGCGAAGAACTGCGACGACGCCGCATTCGCGGAGATCGAACGCCTCGCGCGCGAGCCGCGCGTCGTCGCGATCGGCGAGATCGGCCTCGACTATCACTACGACTTCTCGCCGCGCGACGTGCAGCGCGCCGTGTTCGAGCGGCACATCGCGCTCGCGAAGCGACTCGACAAGCCGATCATCGTGCACAACCGCGAGTCGACGGACGACATGGTCGAGACGCTGACGCGCAGCGGCGCGCGCGGGATCCTTCACTCGTACACCGAGTCGCTCGACGTCGCGAAGACGTTCGTCGAGCACGGCTTCTACATCTCGTTCTCGGGCATCGTGACGTTCCGCAACGCGGACCCGCTGCGCGAAGTCGCGCGGTCGCTGCCGCACGACCGCGTGCTGATCGAGACGGACACGCCGTATCTCGCGCCGGTGCCGTATCGCGGACGCGACAACGAGCCGGCCTACGTCATCGCGATCGCGGAACTGCTCGCGAAGTTGTGGGACGTCCCGGTCGAGCGCGTCGCCGAACAGACGACCGCAAATTTCGAGCGCGCCTTCTCGGTTAAACTCGCGACTTCCTCATGAATCAGCCCGATCTCTCCGTCGTCTTCCCGGTTTACAACGAGGAAGAAAACGTGCCGATCCTGCTGCGCGAGATCGCCGCGGCGCTGGAAGGTCGCGGCTGGACGTACGAGATCGTGGCCGTCGACGACGGCTCCACCGATCGCAGTCTCGAAGTGCTGAACGCGAACCGCGAACAGTTCCCGATGCTGCGCGTACTTGCACTGAAGAAGAACAGCGGCCAGACCGCCGCGCTCGACGCGGCGTGGCGCAACGCGCGCGGCCGCTTCGTCGTCTCGCTCGACGCCGACCTGCAGAACGATCCCGCCGACATCCCGCGCATGATGCAGAAGCTCGAGGAGAGCGGCGTGGACATGGTCATCGGCGTGCGCGTGAACCGCATGGACACGTGGAGCCGCAAGATGCAGTCGAAGATCGGCAACGGCGTTCGCAACTGGATCACCGGCGATCAGATCACCGACACCGGATGCTCGCTGAAGCTGGTCCGCAAAGAAGCCGTCGATCGCGTGCGACTCTTCACCGGCATGCATCGCTTTCTGCCGACGCTAGTGCGCTACGCGGGCTATCGCGTCGCGGAGATGCCGGTGAATCACCGCGCGCGCCGCTTCGGCGAGTCGAAGTACGGCGCGATGAACCGCGCGTTCCGCGGACTCGCCGACTGTTTCGCGGTGCGGTGGATGGGGACCAGGATGCTGCAGTACGAGGTCAGCGAGGCAAACCCAGAGTCGCGAAGCGACGAAGGGTCTCCGGTGCCCCAGCGATGAGTGCCGCGGTTGCAGCTGGGGCGCCGGAGATCCTTCGTCGCGTCGCGACTCAGGATTCATGATGCGATTCCAGTTCAACCTCTGGGTGGTCTTCGGTCTGGCGGGGCAGATCCTCTTCGGGTCGCGCTTCATCGTGCAGTGGATCGCGTCCGAGAAGAAGAAGGTCAGCTACATCCCGGTCGTGTTCTGGTACCTCTCGCTCGTCGGCGGGATCATCACCGCCATCTACGCAATTCACATTCGG
>DASVNL010000649.1:0-3892 GCA_036383875.1 Thermoanaerobaculia bacterium | reverse complement strand
TTGGGCGGCCCACTGAATGTCGGTCGGCGTTCCTTTCTTCAATGACGCGTCAGCCTCGTTGACGACGCGCGTGACGCCGCCCATCAATGCAATCGTGCGAGTCGCGCCTTCGATCGGCGGAAGCGGATCGAGTGCGACCGGATCACCTTCGAACCAGCCGAGGTAGCCGGTGTAAATCTCGCGGACCGCTTGTGGGACGGAGCCATAGAAGAACGTGAGGTAATCGCGCGGATCGGTGATGTCCGGCGGTTTCGCTGTTTGAACGGGCGCCAGATCGTCGATGAGGTACTGCGGCATCTTGATGTACAGCGGCAGTTCTTCGATCGTGCGGCCTTTGTTCAGATTGCGCACGGTCTGGTCGTGCGTGTACTGCACGGCATCGCGGAAATTGCGCAATACGGTTTGAATATTGGTCTGGCCGCACAGCGGCGTCCCGTGGCTCGGCAGCATGCACCACGAGTCGTACGTGCGCAGCTTGTCGACGCTGCGGAACCACGTCGCGGGGCTGCGATAGCTCGTGCCGCGCAATGAATAGAGATTCGGGAACGACGGTCCCTGAATGACTTCCGCGGACAGCAGCAAGCCCGGACCTTTCCAGCTTTCCGGATCCGTCGGCGATGCGGTGCTGGTGGTTCCATTGAGCCGATCGGGCAGGAAGACCGCGAGCTCGTCGTTGGTCTCGCTCGGCACGTACACGAGCTCCATCCACAATCCGCCCGCGCGAACGCGCAACTGGTTCGTGAATGTGCGCGACGGGATCCGGAACCCGGATGTGCCGGCGTTGACCTTCGGGCCGATGCCATCGTTGATGATCCCGTCCGGCACCAGATAGCTGCCGTACATGTACGCCGAGCGCTGATTGATGATCGTCCCGACGATCGTGCCGGTGTTGACGACCGCGTCGACGATGTTGGCCTGTCCGATGACAGGCACGCAGTTCGGCGATTCGGCGTCGGCGTCGTAGATGCCGTCCGGGCCGGTCTTCGTTTCGACGGCGCACGGCGGTTTGTTCGCCGCGGCGATGAAGCCGAGGACGCCGCCTGTGTGATCGATGTGATTGTGGGTGTAGATCAGCGAGCGAAAGGGGAGGTTGGTCGTCGACGGAAGGATGCCTGCGGTGTTGAGTTGCTGCAGGACGTTCGCGGTCGTGTTTGCGTCGCCGAGGGTGTCGACGATGACGACGTCGTTGGTGGCGCGGTTGATGAGGACGATCGTGTTCGCGAGGTCATAGCCCACCGGCATGAAGGCGTCGTACTTCAGTCCCGACGGCTTGTATCCCGAGATGCGTGCGTCGGTCTGAAGGTTCCAGATCTTCGGGGGATTGAAGTAATTCGAGTGTTTGCAGAGCTGCGCGTTCACGGGCGGTCGTCCGGGCGCGTTGCAATCGGGGTCCGGCGAATCGGCCGCGGCCAGCGGCAGGGTGAATAGAAGGACGGTCAGGATGAACTTTCTCAATCTCCACCTCCACACGAGGAGAGGATGGAAAAAAGGAAACCCCTACCCGGGCTCAGCAGTACCATCCGTTCTTCCATCAACGTTGAAAGGATGTCTGTATGCCGATTCCCGGGGAAACCTTCGTCCTCCGCCTGCGCGAGCCGCGTCCGACTCTCGTCGACATGAATGTTCTGGACCTCTCCTGGCTGGGAGCGGGCGATCCGATCGCGATGGTTTCGTGGGGACTGGGACCGCGCGCCAGCGTCGATTTCGCCGCGTTCTCGCTGATCTCGCTCGATCCCCTCGGCAACGTGAACTGGCAGCTCTCGCGATCGCTCTGCGCGTTCTCCGGCGTCGACTGCGCGAAGCTCCAGATCGAACAGGCTGAGATCGCGCGGACGTCGAACGGCGTCATCGTCGCGGGCACCGCGGTGAATCTCAACGACGGCAAGCCGCACATGTTCGCGATGCGCGTGACCAACAAGGGCGCGATCATGTGGGCGCGGCGGTATGGGCCCGGCGTCACGACGATGTTCCCCGGCCGCATCACCGCGATCGCGCCGATGGAGACGCCGGATCACTTCCTCATCGCGGCGGCGAGTGACGCCGACACGTGGCTCTTCGAGATCGACGGGAACGGGCTCCCGGTGAGCGCGTCGAAGCTCGAGTCCACGCACATTCGACGCATGCGACTGCTCCCGACGCAGGGCATCTGCGCAGTCGGAGAACTGCTTGCGGGCAACCTTCATGGGCACGTGGAGGGGTTCGTCCTCAGTCTCGATCCGGTCACGGGCGCGCGACGCTGGTCGCGGACGTACACGTACGGACTGGAAGGGCCGGAGTTCGGGCTGCGCTGGTTCGACATCGCGGAGGGATCGAAGTCGCTGCTCGTGGTCGGAAATCACATGAGTTGGACCATCGAGATGGAAACGCTGATGGCGTTTCTCGAACTGGATCCATCAGCACTTGGCGACGTTCGACGCGCGATGCAGCCGGGAACGAAGACGGATCCGGTGCGCCTTCGCAGCGTCGCCGCGTTTACCGAGGACCTCGTCCCGCTCGGACCCATCGAGCGCAAATCGCGGTACGCCGTGAGCGGTGAGTCGAAGCAGAAACCATTCGAATTTCTGATCGGCGAAGACTTCACGATTCAATGGCAGAAGATCGTGCGCACGCCGGACAAGACGGAGTCGAAACTCTCCAGCGTGGTCTGGCCGACGTTCGACGACATCCTGTTGTCGGGGCACGTGAAGACGCTGGCGAGCGGCGTGACGCGCGGGTTCATCACGTCATCGCCGGTGACGATCGGTCGCGGCACGCCGACATGCTCGGAAGAAACGAACGTCGCGTTTCCCGATCACATCCTGGTCAGCTCGCGCGTGACCACGCCCTTCCTGCCGTTCAGCATCAACGCGCTGGATTGCTTTCACGAGCAGGCGCCCGATCTCATCGTCACGCGGGAGTGTCTCGACGCACAAGGATGAAGCCCGATGTCCGGATGGACCGCGTAAAATCATTCCATCCCGACGATGGCTCATCCATTTTTCGAATCGACGACGTATCCGTTTCATCGGCAGGACGCGCGGACGTTTGTCGCGGAGTTGAACGCCGCGTTCAACACGTGGCAACGCGTTCAGGCTCTGTATGAGGAGACGGCGGCGCAGTTGCCCGGACTCACACTTCCGGCCGCGACGGACGTTCTGTGGCGCGAGGCGCTGCGGAACCTCTGCGCGGCCGGAGTGTTCCGCGCGTTCTGCGAGCGACTGCGCGACGAAGGGAAGCTCGGGCCGCAAGTCCGCGCGGCGCTGAACGCGGTGTTCGATGCGGAAGATCCGATCACGCTGACGCTGCTGTCCGACGATCGGTTGTTCTTCGATCGCGAGCCGTTGCGCGATCAACTGCAGCGACTCGCCACGAGCTCGACGTATCGCGTGCTCCTGATCCGCGGTGGCCCGGACACGGGCAAGTCGTGGACGAACTATCTCATCAGCGAAATCGCGCACGCCCTCGGCGAGGAGCCGGTCTATCTGTTTGCGGGCTACACGGACACGGTGCCCGAGGTGTTGAGGGCGCTGTTCTCGCGCTTCGGCGTGGGTAGGAAATTGAGTGAGCTTTCGACGGAGAACGCGACGTTCAAGGATGCCTGTCAGGATCTGCGCGAGCTCGCGCAAAGTCAGCAGAAGGTCACCTGGATCATGATGGACGACCTCGGCGAAGACGAAACCGGTCCGCGCGGCGACCCGCTCGTCCGCCAGTTCTTCGATCAGTTCGCACTGTCGATGGCCGATCCGTCGTTCGCGCGCTGGTTCCGCCTCGTGCTCATCGACTACCCGTCGAACATCCCGACGCGGTGGAAAGACTTCTGGATCGAAGACGCGCCCGACCCCACGCACGCGAACGACAGCGCGATCGCGAAGTTCGTCGCGCAATGGGCGATGAAGAAAAAGAAGAAGCTCGG
>DASVNL010000648.1:0-2672 GCA_036383875.1 Thermoanaerobaculia bacterium | reverse complement strand
TGGCGCGTCGACGTCGATCTCAATGGCGATCTCGATGACTCGGCCTTGCTCGAGTCGCACGATGAGGTCGGCTTAGTGGGCGTTGATTCCGAGGTCACGTTCAACAACGGAGTCGAAGGCGGTGCGGTGCTCAACCCGGTCAAGTTCGAGGCGCTGGTCGTCGAGGACGACGCGGTGAATCAGCGCGGCAATCCGTACGCGTATGAGCTGCAGCCGTTTCCGCGCGGGATCGCGCGTCACGCCGAGGCGTGGTGTCAGGACGATGTGTGGGTGACGCGCTATCACGGCAATGAGCCGGGCGTCCCGTCGTACTGGACCGATCCGACCGCGTACCTCCTCGGCACGTCCGCGAATCCCGCCGGCATCTTCAACGGCGAAAGCATTCAGAGCGAGGACGTCGTGGTCTGGTACCGATCGCCGATTCATCACTCGCCGCACGACGAGGATCAGTCGCCGGCGGACACGGGCAACACGTACTCCGGTCTCACGCTCACGCACTGGACCGGCTTCGACCTGGTGCCGCAGAACGTGTTCAACTTCAACCCACTCGGCGCCCCGGACCGCAGTCAGTGTCCGTGAGCATCGCGAGGTGGGGCGGTTCGCCGCTCCACCTCGATGCGAGCTCGGCTGCTGGAGTCACGAATCAGGGTAAACTCACACGTTCAACTGGTACCCCGAGGTGACCCTTGCATATTAATGATTTGCTGAAGATTGCTGCGGAGCGACGCGCGTCCGACCTTCACATCAAAGTCGGCTCCCATCCTGTGATCCGCGTCGACGGCGAGCTCGTACCGCTCGTCGAGTTGAAGCGCCTGATGCAGGAAGACACGATCGCCATGGCCTTCTCGATCATGTCCTCGCGTCAGAAAGAAAAGTTCAAGAACAACTACGAGATCGACATCGCGTACTCGGTTCCGGGACTGGGACGCTTCCGCTGCAACATCTTCCAGCAGCGCGGCACCGTCGGCCTCGTCCTGCGCGTCATCCCGGTCAAGATCCTCAGCATTCGCGAGCTCATGCTCCCGACCGTGCTCGAGAAGATCGCGGAAGAGCGTCGCGGACTGATTTTGTGCACGGGCACGACCGGTTCGGGCAAGTCGACCACCCTCGCGGCGATGATCGACTACATCAACGCCCACCGCACCGAGCACATCATGACCGTCGAGGACCCGATCGAATTCCTCCATCGCGACAAGAAATCGATCGTCAATCAGCGCGAGGTCGAAGTCGACACCAAGTCGTTCTCGCAGGCCTTGCGCAGCGCGCTGCGTCAGGATCCCGACGTCATTCTCGTCGGCGAAATGCGTGACTACGAGACCATCGAGACGGCGCTCACCGCCGCGGAAACGGGCCACCTCGTGCTCTCGACGCTCCACACCATGGACGCGACCGAGACCGTCAACCGCATCATCTCCGTCTTCCCGCCTCACCAGCAGAAGCAGATTCGTTTGCAGCTCGCGGCCGTCCTCAAAGCCGTCATCTCACTTCGACTCCTGCCACGCGCCGACGGCCTCGGCCGCGTGCCCGCGACTGAAGTCCTGATCTCGACTGCGTACATTCGCGATTGCATCGAGAACAAAGAAAAGACGAAGCTCATCAAGGACGCGATCTCGCAGGGCACGTCGCAGTACGGCATGCAGACCTTCGATCAGTCGCTCTACATGCTCTACAAGAACGGCCTGATCACGCTGGACGAGGCGCTGCGTCGCGCGTCGAACCCCGACGAGTTCCGCCTCAAGCTCTCCGGCATTCAGTCCACGGCCGACATGTCGAAGGAAGAGATGGAGCAGAAGCTCACCATCTCCGGAGCCTCGACCGACGATCCGTTCGGCGACGAGTCGCCGTTCGATTTCTCCAACACGCTTTAGTCCGCGATCCCACGGATCGTGATGCTTTGCCATCACGATCCGTATCACCCTCCGAATGAGATCCCTCGTCCTCCTTCTGTCCCTCGTCCTCTCCTCGGCAGTTCTCGCGCAACACTCCCAGGACCTCGACGTCGCGCTCAATCCGTTTGTGAAGCCGGAGAGCGGCACGTCGACGACATTGCAACTGACCTTACGCAATCGCACCGCGGTTGCGATCGACGACGTCGATGTCGACGTCTACCTCACCGCGCCGCGCGCGACGCTCAGCGCGACCCACCACCCGGCGTGGCCACCGACGCAGTGGTCGTGCGCGAACATCACGACGCAGCACGTGCGCTGTCGCGCGGACATCGGCGCGGGACCGGGGCAGTTCATCCCGCTGATGCTCACCATCGATCCGGTGGTGGAGGGACGCTTCGGACTCATCGCGCAGGCGACGTGGAAAGTGGGCAGCACGACGCTCACGAGCGAGCCGGATAACGTCACGCTGCTCCTGCCGCGCATGGTGAACGTCACCAGTGCGGCCGATGCCGGACCCGGAACCTTGCGCGCCGCAATCGAGACCCTCAACGACGCGTGCACGCGCGACCAGGTGCCGTGCTGGGTGCGATTCGCAATCGACGAGGTCATTCGACCCGTTACGCCGTTGCCGGTCATCACCGCGCCTGACTTCGAGATCGACGGCCGTCCCGGCGTCGAGCTCGATGGCTCGCTGCTCACCGCGGGGCATGGCCTCGACATTCGCGGCGAAGGTCCGGCGGTGATCAGCAATCTCGCGATCGGCGGATTTCCGTGGGACGGCAT